>JAUYTB010000150.1 GCA_030695305.1 Bacteroidales bacterium | reverse complement strand
TGTGAGGTTTGCTTGGGAAATGAATTAATGGTGGCTGAGTATGCCCTACTTGTGCTAAGAGTTTATTGTTCAGCTCGTGGGGAGATTGGCGTTCCTGCTGTGAGGTTTGCTTGGGAAATGAATTAATGGTAGCTGTGTATGCCCTACTTGTGCTAAGGGTTTATTTTACAGCCCGTGGGGAGATTGGCGTTCCTGCTGTGAGAATTGCTGGGGGAATGAATTAATGGTAGCTGAGAAACTTTCAGCTCTGAGATTATTTGCCTTTTCGCAGAATATCAAGGAGTTAGGTCTTTTTAAAAATTGAGCTTAACTTACTGTATAACAATAAGATGGCAAATAATCTCGGAGCTGAATTGCAGCCTGGGAGCTAAATTGCACCCCGTGGGGAGACTGGCGTTCCTGCTGTGAGAGTGGGCTTTGGCAGAGTTTGATGTATCTGTAAGTTAATGATATAGATACAAAACGCAGTTTTCCAAAATTGGAAAATTGGTATTTGTATGTGCTTGTATATTATATATTCACATCAAACTCTGCCAAAGATCACCAGATTGTGCTATTTTTGTATAGGGTATATGCTTAAATAATTGTATTTATTAATAGACAATGTAACAAATATGAAAATAGAAAATCTTAAAAGTCTTGTAGGGAATACGCCATTACTTGAAATTAAACTCCGGTACAGGGGGGAGGAGAGGATTATTTTTGCGAAATCGGAGAATCTAAATATGACAGGGAGCATTAAAGATAGGATGGCCTATACAATTCTCAAAAAGTCATACGAATCTGGTGATATAAAACTAGGCGCAACAATCCTTGAGGCTACTAGCGGAAATACAGGCATCTCTTTCTGTGCTATGGGTAAGGCTCTCGGCCATCAGGTGATTATATATATGCCTAATTGGTTGAGCGTTGAGAGATATAATCTGATTCAGAGTCTTGGCGCAAAGATCAACCTTGTCACTAAAGAGGAGGGAGGGTTTCTGGGCAGTATAGCTATGGCAGAGAAGATGGCCGGTGAAATTGAAAATTCATTTTTGCCAAGACAATTTTCGAATTGCTATAATGCAATGGCACACTACGAGACAACTGGACCGGAAATCTGGAGTCAGTTACAATTCAAAAATATTACACCAGACGCTTTTGTAGCCGGAGTAGGTACAGGGGGGACAATAATGGGGACAGGAGAGTATCTTAAAGAGATGAACCCTAATATAAGACTACACGCTCTTGAACCAAAAAACTCTCCCACACTCACTACCGGATATAAGGTGGGGAGTCACCGTATACAAGGAATTTCAGATGAGTTTATTCCCGAAATTGTTAAACTAGACCAGTTAAATGAAATTATTCAGGTTGATGACGGAGATGCAATAGTTATGGCTCAGAAACTATCTGCTGAGCTTGGACTTGCTGTTGGGATCTCTTCCGGTGCAAACTTTATTGGAGCCCTGATTGCCCAGAATATGATTGGATCTAAATCAAATGTCGTAACAATCTTCTCTGATGACAATAAAAAGTATTTGAGTACCGATCTTATGCGTCAGGAGCCGTTAAAAGACAACTTTTATTCGTCTGATATTGAGTTGTTGGGCTTTAAAGCAATTAAAAGAGTTTGTCTAACTTGTTGTGACCCTAAAGAGTGCACAGAGAATAATGATCCGGCTCTGTACCGACATCAGAAGCTTCCTAAGTGCGTAAGACGATGACAAGTTTACTCACCCGGCATCGCAACGGGAGCCTTGAAAAGTTGTGTGTAAGATGAAACGAGAGAGATCCTGACAAGTTTACTCAATAAGCATTCCCACCATTGCCGCAGACATTAGTGCTACAAGTGTTGCGCCGAGCAGTGATCGGAATCCGAAAGCAGAGAGTATAGGCTTTTGATTGGGAGCCATACCTCCAACCCCTCCAATCAGGATTCCAATTGAGGCAAAGTTGGCAAAGCCGCACAAAACATATGTTGCCATAATGATAGATTTTGTGGATACAAACTGTCCTGTTCTAATCATCTCTGCAAGACTTTGGTATCCGATGAATTCTGTCATTATCAATTTTTCTCCCAAAAGACGGCCAACAAGATCCAGGTCGGCCCCGGACACTCCTGTTAGCCAAATTATTGGCGCAAAAAGATAGGCGAGGATGAATTGTAGAGAGAGACCTTCATATCTTCCGTTGGTGATATCTGCAATAAGAGGATTGAGAGAGACAAGCTCTCCTGCCTTCATAAATAGCGTGTTGAATCCTGCAATCAGGGCATAAAACACAAGAAGCATTGCACCTACGTTGGCAGCCAGTTTAAGGCCCTCGGTTGTCCCGTTAGAGATTGCATCTAATACATTTTTTCCGATCTTCTCCTTAGGAACCTCTACCGTATTGTCTATCTCCTCTGTCTGAGGTTTAAGAATCTTAGCTATGGCTATAGCTCCGGGTGCTGCCATTATTGATGCAGATAGCAAATGCTTAGCAAATTCAAGTTCAAGAACTCTGTCTCCTCCTCCAAGCATTCCGATATATGCCGCAAGAACCCCTCCGGCCATAGTAGCCATACCTGCAGTCATAATTAACATTACCTCACTCTTTGTCATTTTTGGAATATACTCCTTTACCATTAGAGGGGCCTCTGTTTGTCCAAGAAATATATTTCCGGCAGTCGAGAGAGACTCAGCGCCGGTAAGCTTAAGCGTTTTAGAGAGTAGCCAAGCCATTGCCCATACTACTTTTTGCAGTATTCCCAGATAGAAGAATAGACTTGTTAATGCAGAGAAAAAGATAATAGTAGGGAGAATCTGCAGAACAAAAATAAATCCGAAACTATTGATATTCATAAGCGATCCGAATAGGAACGTAGATCCTGCTTTTGTCCAGTCAAGAACTGCAACAAACATTCCTCCAAGAAATTCAAAAATTGATTGAACAGCAGGAAAAGCAATAACCGAGATTGCAATAACAAATTGCATAGAGAGAGCAAAGCCAACTGTTTTCCAGTTTACCCTCTTTTTGTCCAGACTAAAGAGCCATGCTATAAATACAAGAGAAGCCATTCCAAAAATCCCGCGGAGAATTGACCACAGGTTGAATTTCAACTCTTTTTTTGCCAGTATATCTTTATAGGGATTCTCTGCTACAGCGATACTCTCCGCTTGAGTAAGAGAGTCTTGTTCTGCGACAGCGATACTCTCCGCTTGAGTAAGAGAGTCTTGGTCTGTTACAGAGATTGCTTGAGGTTTGGTGTTATAATCGGTGTTACTCTCCTGAGCCCATAAAGGGATAATTGAAAGGAGAGAGATTGTCAGTATCAACAGAGATCTTTTCACGTGTTTATAGTTTTGAGTTAGCAACAAGAGGCAAATATAGCTATTATATTATTATCTTTGAGGGTTGTTTATAAAAGAGTATGAGATTTGAAAAGATAGCGAAAGACCCTGAATCATCGGCAAGATGCGGGCTTCTTTATACAGACCACGGTGTAGTTGAGACACCCATTTTTATGCCTGTTGGAACTGTCGGGTCTGTAAAAGCCGTTTATCACAGAGATTTAAAAGAAGATATCAAAGCTCAGATTATTTTAGGAAACACTTATCACCTCTATCTTCGTCCCGGGCTTGAGGTTATCCGGCGTGCCGGAGGACTTCATAAATTTATCTCATGGGATAGACCTATTCTTACCGACAGCGGGGGGTATCAGGTCTTTTCTCTGGCTGAGAACAGGAAACTTACAGAAGAGGGCTGTATATTCCGATCACATATTGACGGGTCGAAGCATATGTTCTCACCAGAAGGAGTTGTGGATATTCAGAGGATAATAGGAGCAGATATTATTATGGCTCTTGATGAGTGCCCTCCGGGGGATTCAGACCATAAGTACGCCAAAAAATCTCTTACTCTCACACAAAAATGGTTAGAGAGAGGTATTGCCCATTTTGACTCAACTGAGCCACTTTACGGATACTCTCAGGCATTTTTCCCCATTATACAAGGTTGTGTCTATCCAGATTTAAGAGCAGAGGCTGCCGAGCACGCAGTCTCTTTAAAACGTGACGGTTATGCGATAGGTGGGTTGTCTGTAGGAGAACCGGCCGAAGTTATGTATCAGATGCTTGAAGTTTTAGATCCGCTTCTGCCGGAGGATAAACCGAGATACCTTATGGGGGTAGGTACACCTGCAAATATTTTAGAGGCAATAGATAGGGGTATTGATATGTTTGACTGTGTTATGCCAACAAGAAATGCAAGAAACGGAATGCTATTCACATCAAGGGGGATGATTAATATAAGGAACAGAAAGTGGGCGGATGACTTTTCTCCCATAGATGCGGATGGCACCTCTTTTGTGGATAATACCTACTCAAAGGCCTATCTCAGACATCTTTTTGTCTCCGGAGAGATTCTCGGAGCGCAGATAGCAAGCGAACATAATCTAGCCTTTTACCTTAAACTTGTAAAAGATGCAAGAGCTCATATTAAAACAGGAGATTTTAAGAGATGGAAAAGCAGCATTGTAAAATCTCTTGAGACAAAATTATAGACACCGATGAATTGGAGAATCAATATAATTGATAAATATATTATAAAGAAGTTTATTGGAACATACTTCTTTGCTATTCTGATATTTATTGTTATTGTAATTATTTTTGACGTAAGTGAAAAGATCAATAATTTTGTAGATAAAGGGGCTACTCTTGAGGCCATTGTTGTGCAGTACTATGCAAACTTTATCCCCTATTTCATGAATATGTTCAGCGCCCTCTTTGTATTTATCGCTGTAATTTTTTTTACATCAAAACTGGCTTCACACAGTGAGATAGTTGCAATGCTGGCAGGAGGTATAAGTTTTAGGAGAATGGTTGTCCCATATATTATCTCTGCAGCAATTATCGCAGTTTTCAGTCTCTCTCTGAGTCTCTTTGTGATTCCTCCTGCAAATCGTGTCAGACTCGATTTTACCGATCGGTTTATTAAGGATAAGTTTGTAAATACCAATAAAAACATTCATCTTCAGCTCTCCCCGGGTAACTATGTCTATATGGAGTCCTTCAACAGCTGGAGCAATATGGCATCAAAATTTACACTCGAAACGATAAAAGGCCATACAATTGTATCAAAGCTGAGTGCAGAGTCTGCAATATGGGACACAACTATTCAAGGATGGAGATTATACAACTACCATCAGAGAGAGATAAACTCCGACAGACAGATTATAACGCGAGGTGAGCGGATGGATACGGTTATTAATCTTTCTATAAGCGATTTAAACAGAAGAGATAATATTGTTGAATCCTATAACTACAGGGAACTTAACGAGCATATCAGAACCCAAAAAATGAGAGGAGACAAAAGGGTAATCTATTCCCAGATTGAGAAACAGACAAGATTAGCTCTTCCTTTCTCTGCATTTATTCTTACACTGATAGGAGTCTCCCTCTCTGCAAAAAAGAGGAAGGGAGGTATAGGTATCAATATGGGAATAGGGCTTATGCTAAGCTTCTCATACATCTTGTTTCTCAGATTCAGTCAGATGTTTGTTCATGCAGGAGTGTTGCCGCCATGGATAGCACTATGGCTGCCAAATTTGCTATATGCAATAATTGCAGTGACTCTCTACAGAATGGCACCAAAATAGATTGAGGCTCTTTTTCCCCCGGAGATCCGATAATATTAATTTAGAGCGAAAGCTTTACTCTGATTGCATCAAGCATATCGTCTACCATAGATTCAAGACTCCAATTTGGGTTCCATCCCCACTCTGCCCTTGCAGCTGAGTCATCCATAGAGTCAGGCCATGATGCCGAAATCTTCTCTTTAACAGGATCGATATCATAAGAGAAAGTTGCGCCGGGAACTCTGCGTGAGATGGCTTCAAAGAGCTCTTTGGGAGAGAAACTCATTGCTGTTACATTGAAGCTGTTTCTGTGAATAAGCTTTGCGGGGTCACAATCCATAAGCTTTGTGCAGGCTTCCAATGCATCCGGCATATATAGCATATCCATATATGTACTCTCCGGGATTGGAGATGTGTAGTGTCCGCACTTAAGAACCTCATAGAAGACCTCAACAGCATAATCTGTTGTCCCTCCTCCTGGCATTGCACCGTTTGAGATAATTCCCGGGAATCGAACGCTTCTAGTGTCAACTCCAAAACGGGAGTGGTAGTAGTCACTCATCAGCTCTCCGGATACCTTACACACTCCATAGATGGTGTCAGGCCTCATTACAGTGTCTTGTGGAGTGTTTACATGAGGAGTTGAGTGGCCGAATACACCTATGGAGCTTGGAGTGAAAACAGAGCAGTTATACTCTCTTGCCAGTTCAAGGGAGTTTATTAGTGCCCCCATATTTATGCTCCATGCCAACTGTGGGTTTTTTTCTCCGGTGGCAGAGAGAAGTGCTACAAGATTATAGATACGGTCAATTTTGTATTGAGAGACAACCTCTCGGTATGAGTTCATATCAAGAGCGTCAAATGCTATTGCCCGACAACTCTCTTTAAGTTGGCTTACAATATCCTTTTTGAGATCTGAAGCTATTACATTATCTTCGCCATACAAGGTTTGGAGATGAGGAATTAGCTCTGTGCCGATCTGACCTCCGGCCCCTACTACTAAAATGTTCATTCTATAATATTTTTAAATATATACTGTAAGCAAAAAGAGCAGCAAAAGTAAGAAATTTATAGATAAATTTGCTCTTACTTGACATTTTTTTATAATGAAAAAAGAAGATTTAGACAGATATCTATTTGATTACTCCATTGAACTTGGCTTTTGCGGGTATGGAGCTATACCCGCTCATCTCTTTACCATGGAGAGAGAGTATCTAGAGAGATCTCTGCTAAATAGCTATAACGGATCAATGACTTATCTCTCACGTAATATGGAGATAAGAGAGAATCCGGCACTCCTTCTGGAGGGGGCAAGGAGTATAATTGTTCTTCTTATTCCATATAAACCGGCAAAAAAACAGTTACCGGAGTACCCGGGGATAGCATCTTATGCTTATGGGGAGGATTATCATGGGTTAGTCAAAGAGAGACTCAGAATGCTGGCCTCCAAACTAAACCTCTTCTACCCGGATGCAAGATACCGGGTTTTTACAGATTCTGCCCCAATCTTCGAAAAAGCTCTTGCAGTTAAGGCTGGACTGGGCTTTATAGGAAGGAATACACTCCTGATAAATAAGAGGGAGGGGTTGCATACTTTTATAGGAGTCATCATTACGGATGTGCCCCTTAAATATAATGAGGAGATAGTGCCGGGTGGTTGCGGAAGCTGTCGCAGATGTCTGGATGCTTGCCCTACAGGGGCTCTGGTTAGTGAATATGTTTTGGATTCAAGACTCTGTATCTCTTACCGGACAATAGAGTGCAAAAATGAGGAGAAGCTCTTATATCCGGAGATTGAAAGAGCAGGCATGATTTTCGGCTGCGATAGATGTCTTGACGCCTGTCCATGGACTACAAGGGGAGAGCCAACAGAGTGGCCGGGCTTTCTCCCACTTAAGTATCATAATGGTGAGAGCATACTGACTCTTGATAACAATGAGTGGCAGAGTATGACAGAGGAGACCTTTAGCTCTGTTTTCAAAAAATCACCACTTTCTAGGGCAGGACTCTCAAAGATTAAGAGTAATCTCAATAGTATTAGTAAATCGCAAAAAAAGTGAAAAAGTATGAGATGGCAGACAGAAGTTGAAATATCTCCGCTAAAAAACAGAATCCAATATAAAGATAAGGTTCTATTTGTGGGATCCTGTTTTGCCAACGAGATTGGCTCAATAATGAAGAGCTTGAGATTTAATGTTTTGGTAAACCCATTTGGTGTTCTGTTCAACCCGTGGTCGGTGACTGATTCTCTATTGAGAGTTGAGAGTGCTTATCCCTTTACAGAAGACGATGTGATACAGACAGGCGATCTGTATAAAAGCTTCTCTCTCGGAAGTGGATTTGCAGCACTCTCCCGGGTAGAGTTTCTTGCAAAAAGCAACGCTATATTGGCAGAGGCATCTGCTCACTTCAAAGAGTGCAGATGGGTTTTGGTTACTCTTGGAACCTCCCGGGTCTATAGAGAGAAAAATAGGGGGGTTATAGTCTCAAACTGTCATAAACTTCCCGATTCGCAATTTGAGAGATTTTCAATGGGGCCGGAGGAGATTGCAGATATCATGTCGCCTGTTATTGAGAGAAATCCTCAAAAAAACTGGATATTCACAGTGAGTCCTGTAAGACATCTAAGGGATGGGGCGAATGGAAACCAGCTCAGCAAAGCGAGGCTTCTCCTTGCGGTGGAGATACTTCAAAAACGTTTTAATAACCTCAACTATTTTCCGTCGTACGAAATTTTTATAGATCAACTGAGGGATTACAGATTTTACGCCACAGACATGGTCCATCCGTCGGCAGACTCCCTCTCCTTTGTTTGGGAGCTGTTTATGAAATATGCGGTGGATAGTTCATGTAATGAGCGCATTAAGCAGATATCTTCTCTTAATGCATTAAAGAGTCACAGGCCTCTCTTTCCGGAGAGTAACGACTATAAAAATCTTTTGGAAAAGATAGCTATTCTGGAGAGGAATATAGCAAATGACAAGATTTAATCTGTTGATAAATTTATGTAAGCTTACAATTTTTTAGATTATCGCAAGGTTTATAAAGATAGGCCACTTAATCCAAAGATGGAGAAACAGATGTTAGCCTTAGATTTGTTATCTCTTATTGAAATATCCCCTCATTTTTATTTGTTTATAAGAATTAATCGCTATATATTTGCATAGAACGACATTGACTCAACATCCTAAAAAATAAAATATGAACAAAGCAGAATTAATATCAGCAATTGCAGCTCAGACTGATCTAACAAAAGTTGATGCAAAGAAGGCAGTAGATGCATTCATCAATGTTGCCGGAGATACTCTCAAGAATGGAGAGAGACTCACTTTGGTTGGTTTTGGATCTTTCTCGGTTACCGAGAGAAATGCAAGAAACGGAAGAAACCCACGTACCGGTTCAAAAATCACAATTGAAGCTAAGAAAGTTATAAGATTCAAAGCTGGTGCAGAGTTGAATGAACAGATGAATTGATCTGGACTGCAAATGAAATTAAGGACGCTCTGCACAGGAGCGTCTTTTTTTTTGCTGTTTTTTAGAATTTTGGGTTGTCGGTTTTATTCAATTGTGTTAGAGAAGGAGACATAAATCAGCAGTCGGCCCTTTTCATAGATCAACTCAAAACTATCCCCCAATGATTCGTTAAGGGTCGCTTTCCACCAACTGTCAAATATAACATCGTCAAGAGGAAATTTTAATCCCCGGGATCTAATTCTTAATCCGTTTTCCAATGCAAAAAAAGATATTGGGGTACCGGGTTTAACCCGAAACGTTCCACCCCTGTAGATAGGAATAAACTTGCCATAGTTTGTCCACATCTCAACAGTAGCTTGTAAATTAGCTCCGTAGTCAGACAAGAGGGAGATATTCCCTAATGAGTGATCTTCTCTCAGCCCTGTTGCTCCAACAATTATAATTTCTGTAGGATTTAGAGTCAATGCAAGATTATAGGCCTTGGTAAGATCGTTTGTATCCTGACAAACCGATTTATGGATGATAGTTTTATACTTAAATTGTAACTCCTTAGAGAGGGAGTCCATATCTCCGGCAATTGCATACGGGACAACTCCGGTGGAGAGGAGCTTCTCTGCTGCACCATCGCAGCAGATTATTGTCTCCCCCTCCCGAAGCAGAGAGGATGGCAACGGGTGCACAGGAAACTCTCCGTCTGCAAGGATAATGACCCTTTTCATATTACTCAAATTTATAAGAACAGATATCTCTTGTTCCTGCTAGGAACTCCTTTATTCCAAGTCTCTTTTTACCTGACGCCTGTATAGATGTAATACCGATATATCCGCTTTTGCACTTTACCTTTAGAAAGCTCTTGTTGTCAGATAAGATATCTCCGGGTTGACTATCTGTCAGTTCGCTTGCAGGGAGTAGACTATCTTCCGGATCGTTTATGGCGGAGTAAATCTTAACTGGTATACTTTTATCCTCTCTGGTTAGAACAGAAAAAGCTGCAGGATATGGGCTGAGACCTCTTATCAGGTTATAGATCTTTGAACTCTCATCACTCCAGTCAATCTTTCCTGTCTCCTTAGTCAGCTTAGGTGCCTCATTAAGGAGCTCACCCTCTCTTATCAGGGTGTTTTGAGGAGTCCTTACAACATTCCCGGATATAATGGCACGAACTGTTTTTATAACCAAATCTGCACCCATTAAACTCAATTTGTCATGAAGATCTCCTGCACTCTCATCTGGCAAGAGAGGACACTCACTCCTAAAAAGGATCTCTCCGGTGTCTATTTTGTCATCAATCATAAAAGTTGTTACTCCACTGATAGTCTCACCATTCATAATCGCCCTGTTGATAGGTGCAGCACCTCTGTACTGAGGAAGAAGTGAGGCGTGGAGATTGAAGGTCCCTAAAACCGGGATAGACCAAACAATCTCAGGAAGCATCCGGAATGCCACAACAACGAATATATCTGCATTATAACTCTTAAGTGAATTGATAAACGTCTCATCTTTTAGCGATTCCGGCTGAAGAACGGGTATCCCCTTAAGAGAAGCATATTTCTTGACCTCACTCTCAGATAATTTTAGACCCCTTCCTGTTGGTTTATCGGGTGCGGTTACAACACAACATACGTTATAGCCATTATCTGTAAGCGCCATTAATGGGGCGACGGCAAACTGAGGTGTCCCCATGAATACAATTTTATGACTCATCATCTTTCTCTCCCCTATAACGATTTATTTTTTTCAGTAGCTTATTAAAGAACATAATATACGCCTCTGCATTAAAGAGGGATGAGTCCCGGGTAGATTTAATTGTAAGATAGACACCTATCGGGAAGAGTACCATAGAGGAGATCAAAGTTCCTATCTCCGGACCTATTACACCGTCGGTTGCTAACTTTTTTCCGCTGATATCGATAACCCAGTAAACCACAAAAAAGAGCATTGATACAATTACCGGGGTACCCAACCCTCCTTTCCTGATAATTGCTCCAAGGGGTGCTCCGATAAAAAAGAAGATAAAGCATGCTATAGATAGTGTGAATTTGCGAAGTCGCTCTACTCTTATCTTTCTAAGGGGAAATACATACTGCATCTCCTCTATCTGGTAGTTGTCCAGAAGTGTTATAGCACTCTCCAGCTGACCGGATGCCATATTGAGATTTGTAAGTCTTTCGTGATTATCCTTCCACAGGAACAGGGAGTCATATTCAATGGTACTTATATAGTTCTTATTGAATGCAGTGTCTAGCTCCCGGCTAAAAGAGAGCCCTCCTCCACTTATAAGGTTTCTGTACTGATAGATCTTCACTTTTGAGTAAGTACTATCCAGAGAGTCTTTTGCTACCTTTAGCTGACTTAGGTTTTGCGACATAATCTCATTACTGAATCTACCCTCGTCCGATCTTTTAAATGAGTAACCGTCAATTGATATAATCATCTCCTGTCTGGAGAATCCTATCCTCTGCATTGTAAAAGAGGTGTCCCTTGTGCCATACTCTCTTGGCTCCTCTTCGTAAGAGTAACCGTCAAATAGAGTAAAAAGTAGGTTTTTTTTGTCATTAGTGAATTTTATGGATCCTGAATCTGCAAGGGTAAGACTTGTGTTTCCGTTGTTCTCCTTATGGGTGTATACCATAACATCAAAAATTGAACCTGTTGACTCGTCTCTGCTCTCAATCCTGATATTATATCCCTCAATCCCATCATAGAAGATACCTGTTGGTATTCTAATCTCATCCTTTGTTCTGCTGATATCATCCCTAAGTGAATAGATCTTATTGTAAGAGACCGGAATAAGATTGTTCGATGCGAAAAAAGCTCCGACACTTACAGCAAACGATAGGAAGATCAACGGAAGGAGAACTCTCTGAAGAGATATTCCTGCTGCTTTAAGTGCGAGCAGTTCATTATCTTCTCCCATTCCTCCCAATGTCATAATTGAGGCAAGCAGAGTTGCAATTGGCAGAGCAAGAGGTATCAGAGTGGCCGATCCCCAACCGAGGAACTCCAAAATTACCAGGAAGCTCAGCCCCTTTCCCACCAGCTCATCAATATATAGCCACAAAAATTGCAGCATCAGTGCAAATATTACAATGAGAAAGGTTAGGACAAAGGGTCCAAGGAACGATCGTACAATAAACTGGTCTAATTTTTTCAATTGTGGCTTTTTAATCGCTATAATTGTTTTGTGACAGACTCTATCAGCTTATCAACTGCAGAATCTATGCCCTCTTTAATCTTTCCGCCTGCCGTTGCATAAAAACTCTGTCCGCCGCCGCCGCCTTTTATTAGGGTGGCAGCTTCGCGGATATCTTTGGCTGCGTTAAGGCCGTGCTTTACCAGATCATCTGTATACATCAAGGCAAGTGAGGGTTTATTATCATCTGTATATCCGGCAATAAATGCTGTGTTGGTCATTTGTCCCCTTAGCAAAGATGCAACGCTCTTGATAAGCTCGCCACTATACTCTCCCTTAAGAAGCAAAAGAGTCACCCCGTTTATACTCTGCTTTTGGTCTAAGATCTTCTCTTTAAGAGCCAGGGCCCTCTCTTTTATCCCCTCCTCAACTTTTTTTCTGAGCTGCTCATTCTCTGTAATAACTTTTTGAACAGCATTAACGACATTTGGTGTATTATTCAAAAGAGACCTGACTTGCTTTAACGTCTCCTCTCTCGCCTCTACCACCTTCTCTGCATGCTCTCCTGTTGTTGCCTCTACTCTCCTGATACCTGCTGCAATGGCCGACTCAGAAAGAATCTTGAAAAGGCCGATATTACCTGTAGATTCGGTATGTGTACCTCCGCAAAGCTCAATTGACTCACCAAAGCGGATTACTCTCACCTTTTCGCTGTATTTTTCGCCGAAGAGAGCGATAGCACCCATACTCCTTGCCTGCTCTACAGGGGTGTCACGTAACTCTTTTTTGGGGCTGTTCATTCTTATATAGCTGTTTACAAGATTCTCCGCTTTGCGAAGATCTTCGTCGGATATCTTCTCATAATGAGAAAAGTCAAATCGGAAATATTCGTAGTTGACCAAAGATCCCTTTTGCTCTATATGTGAACCCAGCACTTCACGAAGAGCCATATGTAAAAGATGGGTCGCCGTGTGATTGTTGGCAATAACCTCCCTTCTTCGGGAATCAACTTTTGCAGTAAAGGTTCCACTAAGATCCGAAGGGAGTTTGTCGGCTATATGGAGACTTTGGTTATTCTCTTTGATGGTATCTGTTATCATTGTCTTCTCTCCCGATTCAGATATAATTACACCGGTATCTCCTACCTGTCCTCCGCTCTCTGCATAGAAGGGGCTCTTATCAAAAACAAGCTGATAGTACTCTTTACTCTTTGTCGCGATTTTTCGGTAACGTGCAATTTTAATCTGCTCCTCTCTCTTTTCGTATCCCACAAACTCTGCATCTGTAAGCGGATATATCTCAATCCAGTCACTCTCCTGGGTGGTTGTGGCGTTTCTGCTCCTCTCTTTCTGTTTTTCCAACTCCTTTTCGAATTCGGCATGATCTATTGAATAGCCGTTCTCTTTGGCTATCAGTTCACTAAGATCAATTGGAAATCCATAAGTGTCATAAAGAACAAAGGCATCGGCACCGGAAATTCTCTTATCCGATGTATTTCTCTCCATAAGAGTATCCATCATCTTTATACCTTTTTCCAGTGTTCTGAGGAATGACTCCTCCTCTTCACGAATCACTTTTTCAATAAGTGACTGCTGTGATTTAAGCTCCGGGAATGCCTCACCCATATCGCTCACAAGCTTTGGTACGAGTTTACATAGTATTGGCTCCGATGACCCGAGAAATGTCCAAGCATAGCGGACGGCACGGCGAAGAATTCTCCGGATCACATATCCTGCCTTAACATTTGAAGGGAGTTGACCATCGGCAATGGAGAAGCTGATAGCACGAATATGGTCTGCTATAACTCTCATTGCCACTCCTGTACGTGGGTTCTCATTATAGTCTTTTCCTGTAATGCGACTTATCTCTGATATCATTCCGGAGAAAACATCGGTGTCGTAGTTGCTCTTTTTTCCCTGCATGGCCATACATAGCCTCTCCAGCCCCATCCCGGTATCAACATGTTTCTGCGGAAGAGGAATAAGCTCTCCGTTTGCTTTTCTGTTGTATTGGATAAAGACGAGATTCCATATCTCAATAACCAGGTGGTGTCCCTGGTTTACCAGAGTACCACCGTCAATCTCTGCTCTTTCGCTCTCACTTCTGATATCAATATGAATCTCGCTGCACGGCCCGCAAGGACCGGTATCACCCATCTCCCAAAAATTATCTTTTTTATTACCAAGCAGTATACGATTGGCAGGCAGGAATTTTAGCCATTCACTGCGGGCTTCATTGTCCGGAGAGATTCCGTCATCTTCGCTGCCTTCAAATACCGTAGCATACAACCTGCCGGGATCTAATTTGTATATTTCTGTAAGTAATTCCCATGCCCACGCTATCGCCTCTTTTTTAAAATAGTCTCCGAAGCTCCAGTTCCCAAGCATTTCGAACATTGTATGGTGATATGTGTCGTGACCTACCTCTTCCAGATCGTTGTGTTTACCGCTAACTCTTAAACATTTTTGAGTGTCGGCAACTCTGGGATGCTTTGGGGTTGTGTTTCCAAGGAACCACTCTTTGAATTGATTCATCCCGGCGTTTGTAAACATAAGTGTAGGGTCATCCTTAACCACCATGGGTGCCGACGGGACAATTGTATGTCCCTTTTTTTCAAAGAAACTTATGAAATTATCCCTGATTTCATTTGACGTCATATGTGTAAATGGTATTTATCTGTTTCTAAAATGAATCACAAAAATAGGTTTTTTATTAAAATTATATAAATTTG
>JAUYTB010000147.1 GCA_030695305.1 Bacteroidales bacterium | reverse complement strand
GCATGTAAGGTCCACAACCCTTGCCAAGGTCTACTCTTTTACACATCTTACCGAATATCCGTTAACTTTATCACGAAAAAATCTCTGACCAGGATTGTCAATTGTAAAGTACAAATTTTTAACATCATCCGGTTCACTGTTGAGAGGCCAGTAATATCCGGCAACCCCTCTGTTAGAGAGAGAGCTGGATATGTTTCTGAAACCACCTGCAGGAAGAAAAGTGCTATTTACCCTGGCACCGGCATGGTCGGAGCCAAACCATCTGCCCGCAAGCCCATCCACCCCACCAGCACCCGCATTGACCCAGCTGCTTCCGGCATCCATCAGTGCACTCAACTCATCGCCACTTGGAACCCGCCAACCAGAGGGGCAAGGGTTGTACAGAGAGATATTCCAAGCCGCCTGATATGTTGTACACCAATCTTTTAACCCTTGGAAAAATCTATCTGCATTAGCTAGAAGATTCCCCTCTTCAAGAGAGACCGGAGCAGCCGAATTAGAAAAACTACCGCCAACATCTCCCTGACCTCTTTGACCATACATTCTACCCCATTGATAAAGAAGCCCATAAAGACGATCAGGGGCATAGCCCGCATTTACCGGAGCCCACCAAACGCCTCCAATCTTAACAGGCTGTAACGAGACCCCGGGAAAGATAGGAGCAGGATCTGCCGAGATAGTGAAGCTCCTCTCCTCGCCGTACGAAGTGCCAATCTCATTAGTGGCATACGCTCTTATATAGTATGTTGCTCCAGGAGTCAAGCCGCTGATATAGCCCTCAAAGCTCCCTGTTCCAGTCCCGGAAGATAGTTTATTGTCGTTGACCGTTGGGCCCGAAGATGTTTTCCAGCATACCCCCCTTGCAAAGACAGAGGCACCCCCATCGCTTGTAACAGTGCCACCAACTTTTGCGCTATTTGGAGATATATCAGATACCGAGGCGGTTGAGACTTGAGGCGCCGATACAGACTGCGGACTGGCAAGATAGATGAACTCCATTACAATATTGCCGCTCACCTCCGGGCTATACCAGTTTGGAGAGCTTGCTCCTCCGGAAGTTGCCCACTCCCGGAATTTAGGATATGCCTTGAGAATTGAGCTGCGCTCAGACGGGTATTTAAAGGACTCCGGCACCATTATCGCCCACATCATCCCCTGCTTGTTTTTAAATTTGTTGGATTCACTCACGTTAAAGCCATTTGCCAGAGAGGCATTAAATTTTGACGTTCCAACGTTGGATGGTAAATGTATCTCCCTCTCCCTGGCCCTTGAGACAATAAAAAGATTGATATGATCTATCGAGAGATCAGATGTTTGCACAGGAGTATTAAAGGAGACAAGCAGATGGTTATCTGGCGTTGCCCTGTGATCGCCATTTACTGTATTTAGGAAATATGGGTAGGAGAGCATATCTCTCTGATTGTTGAACAGCGGGATAACTGCCAGAGATACCTCTGCCTCAGCTCCGTTGGCATTTGTTGAGAAGGGCGATGATCCGGCGAGCGTTCGTCCGGTTACCGACCGAATATTAGAAGCAGCAACTCTGTCCAGTTGAAATGCTGCCCCTATGTTGTATGTGCTCCCTGCTGCTCTTAGATTATAATCTACCCTAAGCCGCGAGACCATGTTTGATGAGTTTGTAAAGTATGTAACTCTCATTCCCAGGATAATATCGTTTACATCGTAATCTCCCTGCTCCGGCCACATATCCTCAAATGCAAAAGTGCTCCAACTTTGTGCAGATGGAAAATAGGAGGCAAATGCAACCTCCGGATCATTATCGTCAATATCCATCCCAAGAGGTACACCATCACCGTCGGCATCTATAAAGACAACATTCATTGCAATAGGAGTTTCCGGTGTAGAAGATTTTGTCATCTTAGCCACTTCTGACGATATAGATGAGAAGAAGTTGACATAAACAGTGCTCCCGGTAATATTTACCGCCTTAACATTTCTGCCACCATCAGGAAGAATCTCCTGAACATAAATCACCGGCAGCGATGTTGCCAGAGATATTGTGCTCTTGTAAGGCAGATTTGGCTTTGCCGCACCAGATGCAATAAGCTGAGAATCATCCATCTTTGCATCTTTAAAAATCTTAATAACCCTTATCAGATTATCATCAACTCCCGGAATGGAGATAACACTCACAACGAAATTTATCTCCTTAACTGTTCTCCAATCGAAACCGGCAGGAATAATTAACTCATCATCATCCGGTTTTATCTTATTATGAGGCTGTTTCACACAACCGTTTATAAGAACACCCGCCAGAATAGCATACAGAAGCAATACTACTCCTCTTGAACAATTATTGAAGTTTTTCATCCGTACAAATAATTAAAGGACAGTACAAATGTAATAAAAAAATTGACCTTGGCAAGGGTTGTGGACCTTGCATGCAGATGTAGGCCTTGGCAAGGGTTGTGGACCTTGCCGCCATTTGTGGAGGCCTCCACAAATGTTGGCGTGGCCATTTGAATGGCCACATTTGCATGTAAGGTCCACAACCCTTGCCAAGGTCTTTTTCCTATATTTGTACTTATTTTGAATAATATGGCTTACAGAAATTTTGTCTCAGTTTTATTGGTGCTTTGCTTTACTAACTCATTACTATCTCAAAATTCATATCCCGATACACTTAGGGCGGTGAGAGTTAGTGAACCGATACATATAGATGGAGATTTAAAGAAGGCAATCTGGGAAAAAGCATCCCCAATAACCAACTTTACACAACGAGAGCCATCGGAGGGGGGGCAACCAACCGAACAGACAAAAGTAGCTGTACTTTACGATACACATAATATCTACTTTGGAGTTTGGTGTTATGACTCCGACGCAAAGAGGATATCTGCAAAAGAGATGAGCAGAGATTTTGACTGGGGTAGCGACGACGATATTGAGATTATGATAAGTCCATTTAATGATAACCGAAATGGCTATCTCTTTATAACTAACCCAAATGGAGCTATGGCAGATGTCTGGCTTGGCGGTGACGGCGGAAGGTTTAATACCGACTGGAATGGTGTGTGGGATGTGAGGGTAACTCGCGACGAAAAGGGTTGGTATGCAGAGTTTGCAATACCATTTTCTACACTTAAATTTAAGAACGATAATGTTCAGACATGGTCGCTTAACTTCGAAAGAAATATCCGTAGAAAAAATGAGCAGATTCGCTGGCAAGGGTGGTCACGTCAGTTTAGTATAGATAATATAGCCCAAAGTGGTAAATTAGAGGGTCTTAATAATATAAAGCAAAAGGAGAGAGTCGAGATACTGCCCTATATAACTGCAGGAGCAGAGTGGCAAAGCGGCAATGCAACATCTGCCTTTAAAGTAGGGGGAGAGATCAACTACGATATCAGCCCAACGATGAAACTCAACTTTACCCTCAATACCGATTTTGCACAGGTAGAATCTGACCGCAGAGAGGTAAATCTCTCCAGATTCTCTATCTACTACCCGGAGAAACGGCAGTTTTTTTTGGAAGGGAAGAGCTACTTTGATATGAATGTCTCATCTGCCCGTCTTTTCTATAGTCGCAGAATAGGAATAAGTGGGGAGTCAATTATTCCGCTGATAGGGGGAGGCCGGCTTTTTGGTAAGATTGGTAAAACCAGTATTGGGATAATGACGCTTCAGACCTCTGCTCAGGGGGCGGTAGATGGTGCCAACTCATCTGTAATCAGGGTGAAACAAGATATTTTCGAGGAGTCTAGCATAGGGTTTATCTCTACACAAAAATTCAGCAACGGTCAATACAACGCAACTTATGGAACAGATTTTACTTACAGTACTTCTAAATTGTTTGGGAATAAAAATTTAATGACCGGCTTTTCCGGCGCTCTGACTTACGACAATCCGGGAAGAGAATCTTCAAACAATAAGGATAATGCGACTTATCATATCTTTCTCTTCTATCCCAACGATATCTGGAGTTTTAATGCCGGAATGAATACCATTCAGGAGAATTTCAGACCCGCTTTAGGATTTGTCAATCGCTCCAATTTTAAGCGAATCTACTCTAAGCTTGAGTTTAAGCCCAGATTCAAAAATATGCCTGATTTTATAAGATCATTTTCTTTTAAGTTATATGATTTTGAGTACTTTATCAATGATAAAACCGGACTTGCAGAGACTCTCTCCCTGGAGTTTAGACCTCTTGGGATAAATTTTAGCAGCGGAGACTATATAGGCCTTAATTATGAGTTGCATCAGGACAATCCTCATGAAGATTTTAGAATGATAGATGGAGTTATTATACCCAAAGGGCAGTATAATGACAGTAATTTTAGCGCAGAATTTCATTCATTTGACGGGAGAGTTCTCAATACAGGGATAGAGTTTGAGACAGGGACTTTCTATACCGGTACAAGGTCAAATATAGATATGTATCTGAATCTAAGCATAAACAGACATCTTAGTATAGGCGCTGACTGGAGTCACAACAATCTTGATATGCCTCAGGGCCGTTTTAAGGTCAATGATTTTGGAGGAAGAGTCAACTATGCGTTCAACCCTAAATTAAACTCATCAGTTTTTGCACAGTGGAACAACGAGCATGAAGAGGTTATTGTGAACTATCGAATAAATTGGATTCCAAAAATTGGAAGCTTCTTCTATTTTGTAGTAAATCAAAATATTGATACAACAGACAAAACAATAAAACTTACAAGAACCACCATTCTGGCTAAGTTAATTTGGCGTTTTGCCGTGTAAAAAGGTCTCTCCAATTTTAAGCATCTTCTCAATTATCTCTCTCTCCAAAAACCACTCCTGAGGATTTACGATTCCTATGTAGTTTTTCCCTTTGAGGGCGGGGATAAAATCAATTACGGGGAGATTGAGTGTAATTCTCATTGCTGGTGAGAGCTTTAGCGCTTCAAGTACTTTGTGCCCTGCCATTGTTCCGTTAAAGAGCTCATCAGCTCTATCGGGATCATTTCCGGAGATAACAACTTTAGATGAAAACCCGGACTTATCTGCCCAAATATTTTTTATAAGAGAGACGACATTAAAGTTATCAAGGATGTTTTTCGCTCTAATTGAGAAACTCCCTTTATATCCCGACGATATCGGTATAAAAACACCACTGAATGAGGAGTACTCACCAATAACTCTGTAGGGATCATTTACCCACACAAAAAAACAACTCTCATCCTGGTTGTTTGGGATATAGGCAATCGTCTTGTATCTCTCTATCTTTCTGTAAGATGATAGGGGATACATAGTGTGGCTAAACTCAATATTTCTGTTTGTGTTTTTTGCAAAATCCTTAATAATGTCATTTGCAGATCTCTCTTCCATAGTTTTAGTATTAATTAGATTAAAATAGTTCTTGATGATTCTTACTCAATTGTTTTTCTGGATCTTAATTAACTGTTATTCTGGATCTTAATTAACTGTTATTCTGGGTCTTAATTAACTGTTATTCATAGTCTTACATGTCTGTTTTTACAGGGACTTACTTGGTCTTAATCCAACTTAAAATATACTCAAGACCCTCTATTTTTGGAATCTCTCCAAGATAGAGAGGTGTGGTATCTCCACTCACATCAGGCGAAATCTGACCACCGTCAGGAGATTTCTTCTTACAATCTGCCCATCTCCCTTTAAGGCCGATGCTTTTAGCTGACAGTTCAAAGTGGGCCATTGCAATTCCCATATCTAACTCATGCATCCCCATCCTTTCATAAATCATGTTTTTGGGCTTCTTGAAAAAGTGGAACACCCCGTTTTGACTATCAAAATAGACTCTCCATGGTTGAGAATTACTGGAAGAGGGGGCAAGTCTCACCATCTCAAGCACCTTTTTGTACTCACC
>JAUYTB010000137.1 GCA_030695305.1 Bacteroidales bacterium | reverse complement strand
ACAAAAATCAGATAAAGAGCTTTTTGACATAGATAGCTATATTTCAGAAGTTGAGGCTGTTAAATCTTCAAAAATAGTGGGCAAGAAAATATCTGAGGTCAAGAAGATATCAGGTGCCGATGTGCAGATTCTTGGATTGATTCGAAAAAATGTTAGAATTCACGCTCCAACTATGGACGAGTTAATTCATCTAGATGATATTATAATTATTGAGAGTGATGCAGATGGGTTAAAAGTATTTATAGAAGATACAGGTGTAGAACTGGAGGGCGATGAGCAACTGAGAATAAATGCAGAAGGTTCTGACAGTATAATGATTACAGAGGCAGTTGTTATGCCTGATGCTCCCATTATGGGAAAAACCGCCTCTTCAATTCATATGCGCGATCGCTACGCCGTAAATCTGCTGGCGGTTGCAAGGCGTGATAAAAAGATTAAAAGAAGACTGGACAAAGTTATTTTTCAGGGAGGCGACGTATTACTTTTACAGGGAAGAGAGGGTTCTATTTTCAATACCATTTCAGAACTGGGGTGCCTTCCTTTGGCAAGGAGAGGATTAAGAATTGGTTATGAAGTAAAGACAGTGCTTGCTCTGAGTATCTTTATAGTATCTATTCTGCTTGTGGTTACCGGCCTCCTTCCTGTAGAAATAGCGTTCTCTATGGCTGCCGTTACAATGGTTCTCTCCGGTGTTATTCCTGTGAAACATGTTTACACAGCCGTTGACTGGCCTGTAATTATTCTTTTGGGAGCAATGATTCCCGTAGGTGCAGCTCTGGAGACAAGCGGCGGTGCTCAGATTATCGCTTCCACTATATTAAATGCAGGGCAGAGTCAGGCGCCATGGATTGTTCTATCTGCGTTAATACTTATAACAATGCTCCTTTCGAGCGTAATAAATAATGCTGCGGCTGTTGTTCTCATGGCTCCAATTGCAATAAGCGTAGCCGGTGGAATGGGCCTTGCATCTGACCCCTTCCTAATGACAGTAGCGATTGGCGCCTCTGCAGCATTTCTCACCCCAATCGGGCACCAGTCTAACACACTGGTAATGGGACCAGGAGGTTATAAATTTACAGACTATATGAGATTGGGATTTCCTATGATAATTATTATGATGCTGGTGGGAATTCCTGCAATACTATATTTTTGGCCTTTGTAGGTTCACATTTGCATGCAAGGTTCAAATTTGCTCGCATGGTCCACATTTGCATGCAAGGTCCACAACCCTTGCCAAGGTGTGCCCCCTAAAATTCTACGCGTACTGAGGCGATTGGTACCATGCCGATGCTTCTGGAGTATGATTCGATGATTTTGCCTGAGTTGTAGGTGAATTTGTTTCTTACAACGTTTTTCCTGTTTGTTATGTTTTGGATATCAATCATAAAAACCCATGATCTGCCCGCTTTATTGAGGCGGTAACTAATCCCCAAATCGGCCCGGAAATAGTCAGGTAACTTACTACCATAAGTTTTGGAAATATCGTAAACCACCCTTTTTCTTGTCAACGAAAGATCTCTGTTAACAGGAGTGAATCTGTACCCACCCCTCAAAAAAGAGCGGAAATTTATCCCGAAAATATTGTGGCCTCTACTCCCAATTGAAAACTCCTTTCCACCCACTAAGTTTAAAATGAAGTTATTATTAAAATATGTGCTGTACCACTTTTTATCGGGAGCTCTGTAGCGTGAATCAAAAAAAGATGAACTAAAGAGAAAATAGTATCCCCTGCTAAAATCCTTATCTACAGTAAATTCAATACCAGAATTATACCCCTCCCCACTACTCTCCATCCTTATATCAGGCAAACCGTATGTGGTGTTGATAATAGAGTATTGGCTACTTGGCGAAACGGCCGAAGGGATATCATAGAGCCGCTGCAGATAGGCCTCAAAAGTTACATTCGCATTATCTCCCGCCCTAACACTATAACCAACCGTAATATGCATAGATTTCAATGTCTTTAATCCGGAATTCAACTCATCTCTTACACCCGTTCCACTCTTTACTCTGTAGTTATAAATAGAAAGGGGCTCTAGTCTGGAATGGAGACCAAATCCCAAAGCTAGCTCCTGATAGTTGTCAATAAAATATTTAAAACCCAACCTGGGCTCAAACAGAGTCTCATCTGTAATCCCCGAACGAAAAGCGGTTACTCCGGTAACAAACTCCGTTCGGTCAGATGGCTGATACTTCCACTGCAGACTAAAATTTGCATAACTCCCGTGTGCCCTGGAATTTAAAAGAGTATCATACTTACTGTTCCCGGCAAATTTTGAGGAAAACATATCCCCCGATAAGAAATTTGCACCCACTGCTGCCTTTACAGAGTGGCTCCTGTTGATTCTCGAATTTACAATAACCGAAGCCCTTATAGCAGGATAGATATACTCATCCTTGTAATTCATCCGCTTAACGAGAGACTCCTCAACTACATTCTCCTCCATCCCCTCTCTCTGATAGGTAAATCCGATTACAGACCTTATATATGTTCCTGTTCCCGGCAGGTGAAACATATGCTTTAGCCCAGCCACGGCAATCGAATAGCGGTACAAATATTCACTTTTGTCAACTATCTGCGATGTCTTTTCGTCAATTATAATATCATCCCCCACAAAACTATCCCCCCCAACACTAAAAAACTCAAAGGTGCCGGCATTTTTGGTTGGCAGAGAGGCCTTAAGCGCCCAGTCAAGCGCCTTTGGAGTAATAGCAACGTGCTTAAGATCTACCAATTTAAGAGTTTTAAGAAAAGAGAAGTTTGAGTATCTGACATTGGCGTATACCGACGCTTCACTCTTAGAGGTAAAAGGCCCCTCAAAAGAGAATTCGGCTCCAATGACGCCTAGCCCGGCAGAGTACTCCCTTTTTGTGCGATTTCCATCTCTTAAACTAACATCTATCACACCCGAGACAGCATTGGAAAACTCAGAAGGGAAAGCAGCAGTATAAAAATCAAATCCGGATATAGAGTTTGTTGTTATAAGCGAATAGGCCCCTCCGGAACCTCCCTGACCTCCGGCAAGATGGTTCGGATTGGGTATCTCCAACCCCTCTAGTCTCCAAAGCAACCCCCTGGGAGAGTTTCCGCGAACAACAATTGAGTTATTCTCATCACTGTTTGTCGCTGCAACACCCGGCAGATTTGTAACCATTCTGAGCGGATCGTAATATCCCCCTGCATATCTGGCAGCATCCTGCGACCTCACCCTTCTGCTGCTGACACTCAGATTGGTATATCCCCTGCCTCTCTCCCCTGTAACCACCACCTCACCAATACTCCCCCGCAACTCCATAAGCTCCACAGTAATAACAATCTCCTTACCGGAACCGAGAAGAATATCCTTAACCGTGACCGGAGAGTATCCATAGGCATAGACGCTAAAAGAGTGCCTGCCAACCGGTAAGAGCAGCGAAAACCTTCCCGACGAATCACTCAGATGAGTTTTGCCGCCTTTGATATAATCGCAGATAATAGTAGCGTCCACAATTGCCCTTCGACTCTCTTTATCCACAACATTAACTGTGATTGTCTGATTTATTGGCTGTTGTTCTATTTTGTCGCCTGACACTCCTATTGACGGGCTAACTGATTGATCCTTAGGGAGAATAAGTGACTCTCCTTTAAGCTCATAGACGGATAGCGGCAATAAAAAAATAAATGCATAAAATCCCACCTTAAAACGGGAAAATATACATAGTTGCCCCCTCTTAAACATTGTTGTTTTATGATTTGTTAATACAAAAATAGATAATTGCACATACATTTTTTAACTTTAGAAAATATTTGTCTGTAAAAGAGATAACAAACCATCTTCTATTAAACAATATGAGAGTGAAATTAATAATTATACTTCTACATCTGTTATTTGCAGATGTAGTTTTTGCGGATGTAGTTTTTGCGGAATCTATTACTTTTTGCAAAGAGTCTGCTATCCAGATCGATAAAGACACTACTATTTCCAACCCTAATTATGATAAGGCATTAGCCGAAAAGTTAGGGGGAGATGACTATGGAATGAAAAGCTATTTTTTGGTAATTCTTAAAACAGGGGGGAATACAACAACAAATAAAGAGTATGTAAATGAGAGCTTTAAGGGGCATCTGCAAAATATTAACAGATTGGCTAAAGAGGGGATACTTGTAGTTGCAGGACCCATCGGCAAGAATGACAAAAGCTATAGAGGGATTTTCATTTTGCAAAATATAAATACTATAGAAGATGCAAAAATTCTGCTTCTGACAGACCCTGCGATCTCTAACGGCTTGCTGGACTATGATATCTTTACTTGGTATGGCTCAGCCGCATTACCTGAATACCTCAAATACTCAGATATGATCTGGAAAGTTAATCCATAAATATTATACTTTCCAAGTGCCATCAAATCTCACAACAGGAACGCCAATCTCCCCAAGGTCTTAATAATAAACCCTTAGCACAAGAAGGGCAAACTCAGCCGCAAGTAGCGAACTTGTGAGCGGATGAGGATTGGACGTTGCCCGTTGTGCTAAGGGGTTTATAAGCCCGTAACGTGTTAGAAAAGCGTTCCTGTTGTGAGAATCCACATTTGCATGCAAGGTCCACAACCCTTGCCAAGGTGCTTCCAATTGGTTTAATATACATAGCTTTAATATTAAATTGTGTTTGCGTCAATCTGACAAGGTAAATTTATTAACTTGATAATATCACACCAAATGTACCGGGTGTATCACTCACATATGTACCGGGTGTATCACTCACAAATGTACCAGTCGTATCACCCACAAATGTGCCACATTTAAGAGTTGTAATCT
>JAUYTB010000136.1 GCA_030695305.1 Bacteroidales bacterium | reverse complement strand
CTTTGCCTCAGGAAGAATCATATAGCTCTTTCCATCTGTGAGAATAAAGAGAGAGAGCTCTGTACCGCTTAGAAACTCCTCAATAACAACCCTGTTTCCTGCACTTCCAAACCTCCCGGAGAGAATCTCCCTCAACTCTCTCTTGGCATCACAGGCATTCTCTATTATAAGGACACCCTTGCCTGCTGCAAGGCCATCTGCTTTTAAAACATAGGGTGCAGAGAGGGTATCAATAAATGCATCGGCATCTTCCACCCCTTCAATATCAAAACTTTTGTAAGCAGCTGTGGGAATTCCGTACTTAATCATAAATCTCTTGGCAAACTCTTTGCTGCCCTCCAGTTTTGCACCATGAGCAGAGGGACCAATAAAGATGATATCTTTAAGAGCCGGGTCGTTTTGAAAGAGGTCCCTTAGTCCGTTAACCAGCGGATCCTCAGGACCAACCACTACCATATCTATTTTATTGAGGATAACTGCTTTTTTAATTGACTCAAAATCCGTAATATCAATATTCAGATTAACCGAGAGCCCGGAGGTTCCCGGATTACCGGGTGCACAGAATAGTTTTTCAAGTAAAGGGCTTTGTGTTAACTTCCATGCAATAGAATGTTCTCTTCCACCGGATCCGATTATAAGTACTCTCATCTTTTTTTTGGGCAAAAATAACAATAATAAATTAACTTTGTGGGTTACTTTACATAACGATGAGGCATAATTATACAATACTACTTTTTTTACTCTTTACCACTCTCTCCTGTTCTAAGGCAATGGTCTCAGATAAAGATATGCCCGTTATAATAGCTGAGATATATAAAGCAGACAGATATATCAACAGTAACTACCAACTCATTCTAATGGCAGATACCACAAGGATATACGAAACTGTTTTGAACCATTACGGATACTCAAATAAAGAGTTTATTCGCACCATAGATCACTATCTCTCCAGACCGGCAAAACTTAAAAGCTTTTATTCCCAGGCAAAACTAATTATAGAGAGGGAGCAGGAGTTGGTTAAGGAGATACTTGATGCACAAACAAGAAGAGATTCACTTTATGCTCCTTACAAAAGACTTATTGAGTTATCCGACTCAATTGTACTTCTGGAGCCAGATAAAAGAGCTATGAGATGGATTCTTGCGCCGGAGAGGTACCCTGCATGGAACATGGTTCTCTCCGACTCATTAAAAGGTATCTATGAAACCCCGGAGATGGCCGGATGGTGGATTACAAATTTCAAACCCAAAGAGACAAAACTATCAATAAGAATTCCGTATGAGAAGAATCGCCGCGCAATACATCTACCCTCTCAACTCATTGAAACCGATCCCTATGGGGGTGATTACCTTAGATGATGACGGTAAAATTCATAAAATAGGTCAACTAAATGAAGAGACAGAGAGTACAGAGTTTTATAACGGCATTCTTGTTCCGGGATTTGTAAATACTCATTGTCATATAGAGCTCTCTCATCTAAAGGGAGCCTTTGAGACCGGTACAGGCATGACCGGATTTATTAAGCAGATAACAGAACTCAGAGAGAGAGCAGAGAGAGATAACAGGGTTCTTTCCTTAGAAAAGGAGATGAAACTTCTATATGATTCCGGTGTATCTGCAATGGCAGATATCAGTAATTGCGGGGAGAGTTTTTCCTCAAAATCTCTCTCACCGATATATACAAGAACCTTTATTGAGGTATTCGGAACAGAGCCGGAGCAATCAACCGATATTATGCTAAGAGCATCTCATCTTAAAGAGGTGGCACATGAGCTGGGTATCGATGCAGCACCAACTCCCCATTCATGCTACACAATGAGCACTAAACTTTTGAGAGACTCATGTAATGCGGCACTGAGTGAGGGGTGGCTTTCCTATCATAACCAGGAGAGCTGGGAGGAGGAGGAGATGATTATAAACGGACGAGGGCCACTCTCTAAAAGGTATCTAGAGAGAGGTTTAAGCACACCTCCGGTTAAGGGAGTTCCTGCACTGATCTACTTTCTTGAGATTCTAAAATCGACAGGAAATCTGAATAATCAAAAAATCCTCCTTGTTCATAATACATTCACAAACCAGGAGAGTGTAATTAGAGCCACCGAGGAGATAAAAAGTCTCTTCTGGGCAATTTGCCCTCTATCCAACCTGTTTATCCATAATGCTTTACCCCCAATTGAACTACTAAGACGACACAACGCTGCCATAACAATAGGCACAGATTCACTCTCCAGTAATACCACACTCTCAATTACAGAAGAGATTAAGGCTATACATAAATTCTTTCCCAAAATACCTTTAAGAGAGATTCTGGAGTGGAGCTCGTATAACGGAGCCAGGTTTCTTGGTATAGAAGATAGATTCGGTTCGTTTGAACCAGGAAAGAGTCCCGGCGTTGTACTTATAGAGAATATTGACTGGGAGAGAGAGAGGTTGGGAGAAAGGAGTTTCTCCCGTAGATTGGTATAGAATTATTCATAATATTTCATTGAAATTATCTATAAAAGATTAATTTTGAAGAAGAGCATAAATTTCAGTTAAAATCTTGACAAATGTCTACAATACTATTCAACGATATAGTCTTCGGCCCAATCAAGAGCAGACGTCTCGGAGTCTCACTCGGAGTTAACCTTCTGCCGTCACATGGCAAGCTGTGCAACTTCAACTGTATCTACTGTGAATGCGGTTTTAATGAAGATGGCAGAGCAGACAGCAGACTCCCCCAAATCTCTGATGTAGAGAAAGCTCTTGAGCTAAGTTTAAGAGATCATGATAAAACTTTGGGAAAGATTGATACCATTACATTCTCCGGGAACGGAGAGCCCACCCTTCACCCTCGTTTCGCCGACATCATTACATCCACTCTGTTGTTAAGAGATAAATTTGCTCCGGAAGCAGTTGTCTCTGTGCTGACAAACGGATCAAGGATTGGAGAGAGAGATGTTTATGAAGCACTTATGAAAGTTGACAACGCAATTATTAAATTAGACTCTGCAATTGATGAGACAAGCAAACTTATAGACAGACCAAACTATAACTATTCGGTAGAGAGACTCCTGAATGATCTTGAGAAATTCCGCGGAAAATATGTTTTGCAGACAATGTTTCTTCGTGGTGAGTTCCGAGGGTCTCTTATTGACAACACCACGCAAACAGAGGTGGAAGCTTGGTACAGGTTTATTGATGAGAGTCTGCCAGCAAAGATCATGATTTATACAATTGACCGTGAAACGCCTGCCGATAAACTGATTAAAGTCTCTGTACCTGAGATGGAGATAATAGCAGCGCCTCTTATCAAAAAAGGGTATAAAGTATCAATAAGTGGCTAAATAATTGATTAAATGAGGATTTTAATTCAAAGAGTTTCACAGGCATCTGTTATATCTGACGGAATACCAACAGGAAAGATTGCTGGCGGGTTACTGCTTTTTGCAGGTTTTGAGGATGGTGATGACCAAAAAGATATACAATATGCTGTCCGGAAGATAGTAAATCTTCGTATATTTGACGATAAGGATGGCGTGATGAATCTCTCGTTAATGGATGTTAAGGGAGATATTTTGCTGATAAGTCAGTTTACACTTCATGCCAAAACAGACAAAGGGAACAGACCATCCTATATAAAAGCCGCCAGGCCAGAGATTGCCATACCGCTGTATAACAGCCTTTTGGAATCTCTTAGCCAGGCAACAGGAAGGGAGATTCAATGCGGTGTTTTTGGCGCAGATATGAAGGTTACCCTTATAAATGACGGACCTGTAACAATTTGGATTGACACAAAAGAGTAAAACTATATGGAGAATTTGCTAAAAGAGCTGGAGGAGATAATCAATAGAGCAGAGGGACGCAAAGATCGTAAGATCCTTGCAGATTCGCTCTCGTTCATAGACCTCACTTCACTAAACAGTAAGGATACAAAATCGGTAATTGTATCAATGACAGAGAGAGTAAACAGATTTAGGGAGAATTTCCCGCTGGAGCCACAAGTGGCGGCTATCTGTGTATATCCCAATTTTGCCAAAACAGTAAAAGAGACACTTACAGATAAGCAGGTAAAGATTGCAGTAGTTGCAGGAGTTTTTCCAAGCTCTCAGAGCTTCCCGGAGATTAAGAGAGCCGAGTGTGCCATGGCTGTAGAGGCGGGAGCAGACGAAGTTGACATTGTCCTATCTCTGAATCACTTCTTATCCGGTGAGTACAAAGAGGCAGCAGAGGAGATATCATTAATGAAGAGAGCTGTAGGAGGTGCACACCTCAAGGTTATCCTGGAGAGCGGAGTGATAGAGGACCCTCTGTTAATCTATAAGGCCTCTATGTTAGCAATGGAGGCAGGTGCAGATTTTATAAAGACATCAACAGGAAAGATGGAGCCGGCTGCAACCCCGGAAGCTGCCCTGGTAATGTGTAAGGCCATCAGAGATTTCTATAATCTTACCGGTGTTAAAGTCGGGTTTAAACCTGCCGGTGGAGTGGTAACTTGTAACGATGCGGTAAAATATTACACAATCGTAGAAACAATTCTGGGTTCTGAGTGGTTAAACAGTAGTCTCTTCCGTATAGGAGCAAGCAGACTTGCAAATAACCTGCTTTCGGAACTTAAGGGTGAGACCATTAACTATTTTTAATTTCTAATTATGAAAAGAGGATTACTTCTGATTATTTTAATGTCTACAGGTATTTTGCTATGTGCTCAAAACTACGACAGTGCAATAGGATTGAGATTGGGATCGGGAGTTGGTGCCAGCTATAAACAGTTTGTCAGACCAGCTGCCGCAGTGGAGGGGATACTTGAAATGGATATACTGACTCCGAATGATATGAAGGTAAAGGTAACCGGGCTTTATCAGTTTCACTTAAACGTAAACATTGACGGACTCTCTCTCTATGCAGGCCCCGGAGCATCTGCCGGCATCTATGTAGGAGACTCCAGTGGATTTTTTATGGCCATAGATGGTATGGCGGGAGTGGAGTACAAGTTTCAGAACTCTCCTATAGTATTATCGTTTGACTGGAATCCTAAAATTCAGATGATTAAAAATGCAGGGTTCAAGCCGTATAATTTTGGATTGACAATAAGATTAACACTTTAATATAAAACCAAATAAGAGTACTATTTATTAATCAAAATAATAATTTTATGCTAAAAAACTACATCCAGGAGAATCAGGAGAGATTCCTAAATGAGCTGTTCGAATTACTAAGAATTCCATCAATCAGCTCAATGGCTGCACACAAACCGGATATGCAGAAAGCTGCCGAAAAATATGTTGAATTACTTCTCGCTGCCGGCTGTGAGAGAGCAGAGATCTATCCAACCAAAGGTCATCCTGTGGTCTTTGCAGAGAAGATCATCGACAAATCCAAACCCACCATATTAGTTTATGCCCACTACGATGTTCAACCGGCAGATCCACTCAATTTGTGGACTACACCTCCTTTTGAACCAGAGGTAAGAGACGGAGCAATATACGCACGTGGGGCAAATGACGATAAAGGACAAGGATTCATGCATATAAAGGCATTTGAATATCTTGTGAAAAACAATAAACTTAACTGCAATGTTAAGTTCATAATTGATGGCGAGGAGGAGATAGGATCCCCAAGTCTTCCTGAGTGGGCAATTGCCAACAAAGAGTTGCTCTCATGTGACGATATTCTTGTATCTGATACAACCATGATCGATGAGAAGATACCTTCTATCAACGTTGGTATGAGAGGTCTCTCATATGTTGAGGTAGAGGTAACAGGGCCAAACAAAGATCTCCACTCGGGTCACTACGGAGGGGCAATCGCAAACCCTATAAATGTTCTGGCCGGAATGATAGATAAACTTATAGACGATAAAGGGAGAGTTACAATAAAAGGGTTCTATGACGATGTTGTAGAGCTGACAAAAGAGGAGAGAGAGATGTTGGGCCGTGCCCCATTTAATGAGAAAGAGTATATGCATTTCCTTGATGTTGACTCTGTAACAGGAGAAGAAGGGTACACAACAATGGAGAGAACAGGTATTCGCCCGTGTCTGGATGTTAACGGAATATGGGGTGGATATACCGGAGAGGGAGCAAAAACTGTACTTCCATCAAAAGCACACGCCAAAATATCTATGAGAATCGTCCCTAATCAGGATAACAAGAAGATAGCAAAGTTATTTGAAGAGCACTTTATCTCTCTCGCTCCAAAAGGCGTTAAGGTTAAAGTGACTCCTCATCACGGCGGACAAGGTTTCCTCTGCCCAATCTCTTCCAATGTCTACAAAGCAGCATCAAGAGCTATTGGAGAGGTTTACGGAATAGATCCTGTACCAAGTCGCGGTGGCGGCAGCATCCCTGTACTTGCCGATCTACAGCAAATACTAAATGCAAATCCTCTTCTTATGGGATTTGGTTTAGAGAGAGATGTTATTCACTCACCAAATGAGAGTTACCTTTTAAGTCAGCTCTTTAACGGGATTGAATCTATCGCTCTCTTTTATGGTTATTATACAGAATAGTAATTCAGATTCACAATCAAATTTAATTTTTTAATTATCTTTGCGCACATATGAGACTATTCGCAACATACTTTTTCTTCTTTTTCTTTTTTCGCTTAGACAAGGGACTTGTATGTTATTGAAATAGAATTGACAATAACCTAAAGGTCCCGATTTTCGGGGCCTTTTTTTTATAACTAAACAGTAATATGAAAGAAAAGAGAGAGGTAAGTGTTGCAATACAGGGAGGATTCGGAGCATTTCATGAGATTGCAGCAAAGGAGTTTTTTAAGAATCAGGATGTGGAGATTATACCTTGTGACACATTTGCAGATCTGTTCGAAGTTTTACAAGAGCATCGGGCAGATTGTGGAATAGTTGCAGTTGAGAACTCCGTTGCTGGCTCACTATTGTCAAACCACTCGCTGATAAACGATAGTAATCTCCCTGTTGTTGGAGAGCACTACCTAAGAATAGTACAAAATCTTCTTGCACTTCCCGGAGAGAGAATAGAGGATATTAAAGAGATCCACTCCCACCCTGTGGCCATTATGCAGTGTAACACCTTTCTTAATGAACTCAGGAAAAAAGGTGTAAAAGTAGTAGATTCTCTTGACACTGCGCTAAGTGCTAAACGTATAAGGGATGAGCATTTACGGGGAACAGGTGCTCTAGCCGGAGATCTTGCAGCAGAGATGTATGGTCTTGATATACTAAGAGCCGGAGTTGAGAGCAACAAACGTAATTTCACCCGTTTCATAATAATTGCCGCTAGTGAAAAAGTTAAAGATATTCTCAATTTAACCGGTGAGACGGTTAATAAATCGTCTCTCTGCTTCTCTTTGCCGCATCTTCAGGGGAAACTCTCCCATGTACTCTCTGTCCTCTCTATTTATGGAATGAATTTAACAAAGATTCAATCACTTCCCATTGTAGGAAGGGAGTGGGAGTATCTTTTTTATACCGACTTAGTCTTTGATAACTATTCAATCTATTTAAAAGCAATTGAGGCAATCAAGCCTATAACAGAGAATCTTAGAGTTCTTGGAGAGTACCGCCAGGGTCAGAGACCAGACTGATTATTTTCCATATCATCCATCCATGCTACTTTTTGTAAAGGTTCGTGAGGTTTGGATATAATCTGGGAGTAGAGTTGAGGTCTCCTTGCATTGGTATATCTGTATCCGCCGGAACTCTTAAGTTTATTAGGGGTGATAAGGGCTGTCACAAAATCGTCACCAAGTTTTCTGCACTCTGCAATGATATCTCCGTAAGGGTCAATAATCATAGAGCAACCGTTTTTTAACTGATTGTCATCCATCCCTATGGGGTTAGAGAAGATTACATATACTCCATTATCGTGAGCCCTTGAAGGGAGCCAACGCATAAGCCACTCTCTGCCTTTTGGGCCGTCAAACTCCTGCCTTAAAGAGGTTGGATCCTCCTCTCTGTTATACCAAAGCTTAGGATCAACAAATCCCGACCCGGGTCTGGAAGAGGGGGTACACATTGTGACATGAGGCATAAAGATAATATCTGCACCCAGCAGCTTAGTAGCCCTTACATTCTCCAAAACGTTATTGTCGTAACAGATAAGCATCCCGCATCTCCAACCATAAAGATCAAAGATTGTATAGCTCTCTCCCCGCGATATGTTTTTATTGATAAAAGGGTGCAGTTTACGATGTTTGGCAATTACGCCTTCTTCGGTAACACACACAGATGCCTTGAAAATGTTACCTTTTTTATCCTTCTCAAAAAGACCTGCTATTATTGCAATATTATACTCAGATGAGATCTCAATGAGGTTCTTGATACTCTCACCGCCAGGAATAAATTCAGAAATTGCGAAAAGCTCATCGTAGCTTAGATTTTTGGCGAAAGTATACCCTGTGAGGGAGCACTCATGAAAAGTAATAACATTTGAACCTTCGGCAGCTGCCTCTGCAGCCAGTCTCTCCATAACTGCAAGGTTATACCCCTTGTCTCCCGATTTGGATTCAAATTGAGCAGTTGTAATTTTGATATTTTCCATAATGAGGGGTTTTATACAAATGTATAAAAAAGCCGTCTCAATTAGAAGTAATAATGTTGAGTGAGCCGGTAAATTTATCCACCATTGTCTTGGCGTAAGGCAACTTAATAGTGAGACTCTTCTTTGCAGAAGAGGGTGAATTAAACATTGCATCTACCATAATTGCCTCACATATAGACCTTAAACCTCTGGCGCCCAATTTATAATCGACAGCAGTATCTACAATATAATCCAGGACATCATCATCAATTTTCAACTTCACTCCGTCAAGTTCAAATAGTTTAATGTACTGTTTTACAAGTGCATTTTTCGGCTCTGTAAGAATTCTTCTAAGAGCTTTTTTATCAAGAGGTTCCAGATATGTAAGAACAGGAAGACGTCCTATTATCTCTGGTATTAGTCCATATGATCTGAGATCCTGTGGTGCAATATACTTAATAAGATTATTTCTGTCTATCTGATCTTTCTTGTTAGTTGTGCCATACCCCACAACCTGTGTATTGAGTCTCTGAGAGATCTTTCTGTCTATTCCCTCAAAGGCACCACCACAGATAAAGAGAATATTCTTGGTATTAACTGCAATCATTCTCTGCTCAGGATGTTTTCTTCCTCCCTGAGGCGGAACATTAACTACACTCCCCTCCAAAAGTTTTAGCATTGCCTGTTGAACACCCTCACCGGAGACATCTCTTGTAATTGATGGATTATCACTCTTTCTGGCTATCTTGTCAATCTCATCTATAAAGACTATACCTCTTTGAGCCCTCTCAACGTCATAGTCTGACTCCTGCAGAAGTCTGGTAAGAATACTCTCCACATCCTCTCCAACATATCCGGCCTCGGTAAGAACTGTAGCATCCACTATTGTAAATGATACATCAAGCATCTTTGCAATAGATCTGGCAAGCAGTGTTTTTCCGGTTCCCGTCTGACCAACAAGAAGAATATTTGATTTCTCAAGATCCATCTCGTCATCAGATGGGTTATTGATTCTTTTGTAGTGGTTGTAAACTGCCACAGCCAAATACCTTTTCGCATCATCCTGCCCAATAACGTACTGATCCAAAAATGCGGTAATCTCTATCGGTTTTAGGAGCTTTTTTCCTGCCTTGTCAACACCTTTTTTGGCTCTGTTGGCACTGAGGGCCTCTTTACTGTAGTCAACAGCCTGCTGGGCGCACTCATTACAGATAGCCGAAATATCTCCGGTTATAAGTACATCTACCTCATTTTTTCCTCTGCCGCAGAATGAGCAGAAATCATTGTATTTAGATGGCATCTATTTGCTTTTATTTGGATTGGTCAGAATCTCGTCAATCATTCCGTACTCCTTGGCCTCTGTAGCTCTCATCCAGTAATCTCTATCGGCATCCTTCTCTATCTGCTTGATAGCTTTTCCTGTATGGAGAGAGATAATCTCATACAGCTCTTTTTTTAGAGTAACTATCTGCTTTGCTGTTATCTCAATATCACTTGCCTGCCCCTCTGCACCACCCATAGGCTGGTGAATCATCACTCTTGAATGAGGCAACACAGATCTCTTACCCTTAGCGCCTGCTGTTAACAAAATAGCTGACATTGAAGCGGCCATACCGGTGCATATAGTAGCAACCTCCGATGAGACAAGCTGCATAGTGTCATAAATTCCCAACCCTGCATATACGCTTCCACCCGGAGAGTTAATATAGAGCTGAATATCCGATTTTGACTCTGTTGAGTCCAGATAGAGCAGCTGGGCCTGAATTATATTTGCCACATCATCATTTATAGGGACCCCGAGAAAAATAATTCTATCCATCATAAGCCTTGAAAAGACATCCATTGCAGCGATGTTTAGTTGTCTCTCCTCAATGATGGTCGGGTTGATATATGCTCCGTACAGCGAATTCATCCTGTGCAGAGTCAGACTGCTTATACCTCTGTGTCTGATTGCGTATTTTTCAAAATCTGTTGACATAACCCGTAATTATTTGGTTTTATTTATTTTGTAAGCTCGTGAAGCTTTTCGGCAGATATACTTTTTCTGTCAAGAGTAACAACAGATCGTACATAATCTATAACAAGATCGTCCTCTACCTTTTCGTAGATTCTCTTACCCTCTTTCTCATTTGCTAAAAGAGACTCTGCATAGTGGTTGATCTGATCGGCAGGTGCATTATTGAGTCCATACATTGAGAACTGATAGGCGGCAATCTTTCTTGCGTGATCCAAAAGGTTCTCTCTTGTAAGCTGAATATTCTGCTCTTTAGTGATATACTGACGAACCATCTGCCAGCGGAAATCTTTGAGGAATAGATCAAAATCCTTCTCTATCTCCTCCATTGTGAATTTACCCTCATTTGCAGAGAATAACCACCTCTTAAGGAACTCCTCTGGAAGTGCAATCGCAGCCTTTGTTATAAGGGCCTCTCTTGCATCGAGCATAAACCTATAGTCGCTCTCCTGAGCATACTCGGCACTAATTCTCTCTGTGATTTTGTTGCTGAACTCCTCTTCGGAATTAACTACTCCCGGGCCAAAGATCTTATCAAATAGCTCCTGGTTTATCTCTGGAGATGCAAAACGTTTGATCTCCTTTATCTCAACACTGTAGAGAGGATCAAGTTGCGCCAACTCCTCTCGCTTAACCTTTAGCATGGCTGCTCTGTCGGTCTCGTTTTCGAAAGCTTTATTGACATCTATTTCAAATATATCGCCACTTTTCTTACCTAAGATGCTCTTGAGAATCTTCTTGTCTGATATAGATTTTACTGCAATATAGGTACCCTCTATCCTGGTCTCGCCCTGAACAAGGTCTGCAATAATAAAGTCATCCTCCTCTACGCTCTCCTCATTTTTGAGAGTGCCGTGCTGCCTTAGAAGGTTGCTGCGATACTTCTCTCTCTCCTGCTCACTGACCTCTACATCGTAGTAGACGATCTTATCTTCCTGTGAAAGATTTATCTCTATTTTAGGGGCAAGTGCAAGATCAAATGAGACTTCAAAACTCTCATCATTCTCCCAGTCAACCGGTTTCTGCTCTGTTTCGTTAGGCAGCGGCTCTCCAATGATGTTAAGCTTGTTCTCTGTGATGTAATTATTAAGACCATCAGATATTATCCCATTCACAGCATCCAGCAGCGCAGCTCTTCCATGCATCTTTTCGATAAAACTCACAGGAGCCATCCCTTTACGGAACCCTTTGATATCTGCCTTTTTGCGATAGTCATTAAGAATCTTCTTTCTCTTCTCAGTGTAGTCATCTTTCTCAATACTGAGGGTAACTATTAGCGTCAAGTCATCTGAACTCTTTTGTGTGATCTTCATATATCTTTAATTTATTCTAAGTCAGTTTAATAAGTAAAAAGCAGATATCCCAAAGGGTATCTGCCTTTCTTTGTGCGGGCAAAGGGACTCGAACCCCCACGCCTCTCGGCACCAGATCCTAAGTCTGGCGCGGCTACCAATTACGCCATGCCCGCTTTCTTTGAGGAATGCAAAGGTAAAACATTTTTTTATTCTTGCAATAACCTTTCATAAAAAATGTTAACTTTTTTCAAGTAAAAGTGCACACCAACCCTCTCTTGAGAGCTGTGATGCAATTTTTAGATTGAACTTGAGCGCCTCTCTCTCTATTAATGGTATATCCTCTGTATAAAAACCGCTAAGCAGAAGCTTCCCTAATGGAGATAATCCTCTTGAATATGTCCCTATATCGGAGAGAATGATGTTTCTGTTAATATTTGCTAATATAACCTCATATCTTGATGCCTGTATCAGAGAGGCATCTCCGCACAGAGCAACAACATCTGCAGCTGAGCTGTTTTTCTCACTGTTCTCCCTGGCTGACTCTACAGCCACAGGGTCTGTATCTATAGCGTGTACAGGCAGTGCTGCTCCCATCTTAGCTGCCAGTATGGCCAGAACTCCTGTTCCACAACCCATGTCAAGTACCCTTTTATCTTTAAAATTGATATCGAGCATCGCCTGAATCATCAGATGGGTCGTTTGGTGGTGACCTGTACCAAAAGCCATTTTAGGGTCTATTACCAGTGTATATTCGCTCTTTGGAAGTCCTTTATGAAAACTGGCCCTTACAGTACATCTCTCACCTATAGTAACCGGGGTAAAATTACTCTCCCACAATGCATTCCAGTTACAACTCTCTATCAGAGAAGCTGTAACAGATATTTTAAAACTATCTGAGTTGTTAAAAGCAGAGAGAATGGTTTTAAGATCTTGAGGAGAGTATTTATTGTAAGGTATATATGCCTTAAGATAAGGGGGCTCAATAGAGTAACTCTCAAACGGAAGATCATCTGTTACAGCTATCACCAACTCTGCACTCTCCTCCGAAAAAGGGAGAATCTCTACAGATACCTCAATGTAATCCATCAGAACGATTTAATAATCTCTGTGAAATCCTGAGCGTTAAGAGATGCTCCTCCAATAAGTCCACCATCTACATTCTCTCTTGAAAAGAGATCTTTTGCGTTAGAGGGTTTACAGCTACCCCCGTATAAAATAGGAATGGAGTCTGCTAACTTGGGGAATTTGCCTGCTATCACTCTTCTTATATAAGCATGCATCTCCTCTGCCTGATCGGAAGTTGCGGTCTTACCGGTACCTATTGCCCAAACCGGCTCATATGCAACTATAACTCTCTCCATATCGAGACCTCTCAGCTTATAAAGGACCTCTTTAATCTGTTCTGCCACAACCTCGAAGTGTCTGTTCTGCTCTCGCTCCTCAAGCCTCTCCCCTATACAGTAGATTGGTGACAAACCCTCACTGAGAGCAAGCTCTGTTTTCTTTAAAAGAGTCTCATTAATCTCTCCAAAATACTCCCGTCTCTCTGAATGTCCTATAATTACATATCTACAACCTGCCCCCTGAAGCATCTTAGCAGATACCTCACCTGTAAAGGCGCCCGACTCTTTATCGGAACAGTTTTGAGCTGCCACAGATATATTGCTATTATCCGATTTGATAAGTGATGATATGGCTGTCAGATGTGTAAAAGGCGGAGCAACAATTACATCTATATCTGCTGATATCTCTTTGGTAAGAAAGTTTAACTGTTTAACCAGCAATTCACCCTCCTGGATTGTGGTATTCATCTTCCAGTTTCCTGCTACTATTTTTCTTCTCATAATGGTAATGATTTATATAAATTGGAACGGGCGCAAAATTACAAAAATAAAATCAAAGCGATTTATCTTTTTTACGCTATCTTAGGGGCCGCAAAGAGAGGCCTGTGTGAGAACTAAAAGATCATATATAAAAGAGTATTCTGTTATATTCGTATCATTGGTGATAATTATAACCATTAATCTGATACTTGGTTCAATATTATTACCCTTTAAAGATATTGTCTCTGCTTTTACCGGTACAGATACGCCACAGTACATTAAAGATATAATCTTCACATTCCGTATTCCTAAAGTGATAACTGCGCTTTTAGCGGGTGCTGCACTCTCTGTATGCGGTCTGCAGATGCAGACTCTTTTCCGGAATCCATTAGCCGATCCCTTTATCCTGGGAATAAGTTCTGGAGCCGGACTAGGTGTTGCTCTGCTTGTTATGGGATTCTCTGCTTTTGGGATATCACTCTCCTCTTCACTCTTTTCAACAATCGGAATAGCTACATCGGCATGGCTTGGTGCACTATCCGTTACACTGATTATTCTAATGGTATCTGCCAGATTTCGGGATAGTATCTCACTGCTGATATTCGGTATTATGTTAGGTAGTGTTGTAGGTGCTGTAATCTCTCTTTTACAATACTTCTCATCTTCATCTGCACTTAAGGTATTTGTTCTCTGGACAATGGGCAGCTTTGCCGGTCTAAGTCAGACTCAGATATGGGTAATGTTTATACTTATCCTTACCGGGATGGCAATGTCCTTGTACAGCATAAAGGACCTGAATGCTCTGCTTATGGGGGAGTCATACGCTAAGAGCCTAGGGGTAAACCTAGAGCGTACTCGCAGAAGAATTTTGATAGCAACAACACTCCTGGCAGGTAGTGTAACAGCATTTTGCGGACCAATCGGGTTTATTGGAATTGCGGTACCACATATTGCAAGAATGCTTTTCCGTAATGCAGATCATAAGGTTCTTATGCCGGCAACAGCTCTTCTTGGTGCTTCAATAATGGTTTTTGCAGATACAGTTGCCCAGCTTCCAGGACAATCAGGGGTTATCCCGATAAACACAGTAAGTGCACTTATCGGAGTTCCTGTAATACTTTTCGTTATTTTGAAAAACAGATTCATATAGTTGTGGAGAGTTACAAAACCATAGAGGACAGAATTTTAGTATTGGAAAGTTTATCACTCGGTTATGACAAGGTGATATACAGCAATATTAACGCTCATGCCAACTCATCTGAGATGATTGCAATTGTCGGGGCCAATGGGATTGGAAAGAGCTCTCTTCTAAAATCAATTTCCGGTATTAATACCTACCCCTCCGGAAAGATAAAGGTTCTCAATAGTTGTGTGGAGAACTACCCTGCAGGAAGACTTGCTCAGCAGGTCTCATTTGTCCCCTCACAAAGTCCAAGGGCTAAGAATCTTTCAGTATTTGACATGGTTGCAACAAGCTGTTATAACCGTACAAACTGGCTTGGTACTTTAAGAAAGCGTGATTGGGAGCTGATAACATCAACACTAGCCCTTGTAGGTCTTGAGGGGTTTGAGAATCGTGACAGCTCAGGCCTTAGCGATGGCGAGTTCCAGAGAGCAGCTATTGCAAGGAGTCTGGTACAGAACAGCAGAATCATACTGATGGATGAGCCTACGGCATTTCTTGATATTGCAAATCGTATTCACATAACAAAGTTACTTAAGAACATCACACGGGAAGAGAACAAGACAATAATCTTCTCTACACACGATCTCCTGCAGGCACTCAAGCTTTGCGATAAGATTTGGGTAATGGGGCATTCCGGATTTTATGAGGGTACTCCTAATGATCTTATAGAGAGAGGAGCCTTTGACATGATGTTCAAAGACTCCTCCTTAAAATTTGATCGCGAACTCTTTACATTTATTTAGTATTAGAGTTTTATTTAATATTAAAATGTAGATGGAGACTCTACCGGTTTCCGCTCAAACATTCGCTCAATAGCTTTTGCCAGTCTCTTAACCCCCTCCTCAGTTCTCTCCTCATCCATAAAAGAGAAGTTTATTCTCATTGTATTCTTACCCGAGCCGTCACAATGGAAAGCCTCTCCAATAACAAAAGCGACATCTTCCTTAATTGCTACATTAAACAACTCTGTAGAGTCATAACCGGCAGGAAGAGTAACAAAAAGGAATAGACCTCCCTCAGGTTTTGTCCATGTAACACCTTTAGGCATATACTTTTCAAAGCAATTAAGCATATGGTTACGTTTTTCTCTGTATAGATCAATTGTCTTCCCGAGATTCTTTTCAAAAAGTCCCTTTTCAAAATATTTTGTTGCAACTGCCTGATCAAAAACAGGTGTACAAAGGTCTGATGATTGTTTGGCAACAACTATTCTGTCAATAATCTCTACCGGAGCAATTATCCAGCCGATACGGAAGCCGGGCAGAACAGTCTTTGAAAGGGTACCGAAAAGCATCACCCTCTCATTATCCATTGAATAGAGAAGAGGCTGAGGCTCTCCCTCAAAACGGATCTCTCTGTATGGACTATCCTCAATAACAAGAAGATCGTATCTTTTTGCTACATCCAGAACCATTTTCCTCTGTTCCAGACTCATTGTTATGCCGGAAGGGTTCTGAAAATCCGGAATAGTATAGATAAATTTTGGTTTTTTACCACTTGATATGAGGGTTTTAACTACAACCTCAAGATCTTCGTCCTTTGAGATTCCTATTGGTTTTGCCTGATAAGACCAGAAAGATTGCAAAGCTCCAAGGTATGATGGAAGACCACAGACAATTGTATCTCCCGGTGAGATGAATATTCTTGATGTAAGGTCTATTGCTTGTTGAGAAGAGGTTGTTATAACAACATTATCCTTTGTAATATTCAGACCTTGTGCCCTATATCTTGCAGCCAATATCTCCCTCAACTTTCCGTTACCCTCTGTAGGGCCATACTGCAATGCAGATACGCTCTCTGTCTCAAGAACCTCCTGCATGATTACTTTCAAATCCTCAACCGGAAATGTTGAAGGATTTGGGAATCCACCGGCAAAGGATATTACCTCCGGTCTGTTTGCAACGCTTAAAAGGTCGCGGATTGCCGACCTTCTCATGCTTTTTGCGTTGTCCGATAAAATGTTTTGAATGTTTAAAGCCATGTTCTCAATATATTTTCCACAAAAATACTGAATTGTAATCTAAAAACAAATAATTATTCATTTTTTAAATAAATTTGATTATAAACTCTAATTATATAACAATAAAGCGCTATATAATATAAAAATCAGTAATATTAATTAAACTCATATTTCCAAAAAAAAGCATATTTTTGCAAAAAAAGAATGTCAATAATAAGAGTTACAAAGGAGTTCCGTTTTGAGGGAGCACACGCACTTACAGGCTACGACGGCAAATGCCGCCATATACATGGCCACTCCTACTCTCTCTTTGTCACACTCAAAGGGAGCCCAAAGGGAGATTCCACACACCCAAAATCGGGAATGGTTCTCGACTTTTCAGAGCTAAAATCTTTGGTAAATGAGCTCATAATTGAACCATTTGACCACGCTCTTATTCTCCGTAAGGATGCAAAGCTTGCAACAGAGATTGAGAGAGACTACTGCAACGTGATAATAACCGATTTTCAGCCCACTTGTGAGAATCTTGCAATCTACTTTGCAGATATTATCAAGAACAGATTACCGGATCACCTTAAACTCTCAGGATTAAAACTTTACGAGACTCCAACCTCATTTGTAGAGTGGGTTGCGGATGATAATCAGTAAAACGATGAAAAAACTGCTTCTTATTGACGGACATGCACTTATATTCCGCTCATACTATGCATTTCTTAGAAGACCAATGGTCAACTCCAAAGGTATTGATACATCAATTCTGTTTGGTTTTACCAAAACACTCACAGATCTGCTTATAAAAGAGAGGCCTACGCATCTGGCTGTGGCATTTGACCCCCCTGCAAAAACGTTCCGCCATGAGATGTTTCCCGCTTACAAGGCAAACAGAAGTGAGACTCCGGAGCTGATAAAAGAAGCTTTGTCACCTCTGATCAAAATTATGGAGGCAATCTCTGTTCCGGTAATAATGAAGGATGGTTTTGAGGCCGACGATGTTATAGGCACACTTGCCGTAAAAGCTGCCAATCAAGGATTTACAGTTTTTATGGTTACTCCGGACAAAGATTTTGGACAGCTTGTGAGCGATAGTATTTATCAGTATAAACCTGCCAAAAGTGGTCTTGAGAGCGAAATATTAGGGAAGAGCGAGATATGCAGTCAATATGGTATTGATAGCCCGACGCAGGTGATAGATATACTAACAATATGGGGAGACAGCTCCGACAATATCCCGGGAGTTAAAGGGATTGGAGAGGTTAGTTCTAAAAAACTGATTGCCAAATATAAGAGTGTGGACAATATCTATAATTCACTCTCCGAGCTCCCTCAAAAACAGCAGGATGCCTTTCTGGAAGCGCGTACATATATTGATATGAGCAAAAAACTCGTGACAATAGATACAAATGTAGATATCGAATGGAGTGAGAGAGATTTGATGCTTGAGACTCCCGACTTCTCCCTTATCCGAGATATTTTTAACAAATACGAATTCACATCTCTTATAAGAACCCTGGCGCAGCTTGAGAATCTGTTTCAGTTAAATACCTCCGAAACAACACAATACAACTCCTCGTCTATTTCTCAACCCTCTCAAAACAGAGTAGAGACTACAAAGGTTACTATCGGGGAGATTGAGAAGGCAGCACTATCTCTTGGTTATATCTCAGTAAAGTTGGTTGGAAATATTATCACTCTATCTGTATCGGAGATGACGGCAACAGTCAGCTTAGATGGAAGCAGAGATAGAGAGGAGATGGCTTCACTTAAAAGAGTATTAGAGAGCAGCAGCATAATAAAGTGCGGATACGATCTTAAAGCTCTTATAAACATAATTATTCTAAAAGATATCAATATTAAGGGTTATCTTGCAGATATTGAGCTTATGCACTATCTGATCTCCCCGGAAAGATCTCATAAATTTGATATCCTTTGTCGCTCCTATCTAGATATAGATCCACAGGCAGAGATGGTGATATCATCTCCCAAAGATCTGTTCAGCGGATCCTCAGATAGCGAAGAGGAGGAGGCCAAAATGGTGGTCAGAGAGGTTTCACTCTACTATCAACTCTACTTAAAACTGCGGGATGAGCTTGAAAAAGAGGGATTGATAACTCTCTATCAAGATATTGAGATGCCTCTGATATACACGTTGGCATCAATGGAGAGAGAGGGGGTTAAGATTGATCTCAAAATGTTAGCAGAGTATAGCACTCAACTCACAGTAGAGCTTGCACAAATCGAGATCTCTGTAAGAGAGATGGCAGGAGAGCCCTCTTTAAATGTATCATCCCCAAAACAGCTTGGAGTAGTACTATATGAGAAGCTAAAACTTGTTAAAAGCGCTAAAAGAACTTCAAAAAAGAACTACTCTACAGATGAGGAGACATTAACAGAACTTCTGGATACACACCCGATAATCGGACAAATTCTTGAATTCCGGAACATCAGAAAGCTGCTATCTACCTATATAGACCCTCTCCCATCAATAGTATCTCCACTCACCCATAAGATACACACAACATATAATCAGGCACTCACCTCTACGGGCAGATTAAGCTCGGTACGTCCTAATCTTCAAAATATCCCTATACGTACAGAGCGTGGTCGTGAGATAAGAAAAGCATTTGTACCCTCTTTAGAAAAACAGGGCATAATAATGTCTGCGGACTACTCTCAGATTGAGCTGCGTCTTATGGCCCATATGAGCGGAGACCAAGATTTTATCACCGCTTTTCGCGAAGGGCGGGATATTCATGCAGCCACAGCCTCTAAGATCTTTGGGATTCCGGAAGAGGAGCTTACAAAGGAGCAGAGGAACAGGGCAAAAGTTGCAAACTTTGGCATTATATACGGAATATCTGCCTTTGGACTCTCCCAAAGACTTGCTATCCCCAGAGCAGAATCTAAGAAACTTATAGAGGATTACTTTGCCAGTTATCCTCAGGTTGAGAGATATATGAATATGATGATTGAGAAAGCGCGAGAAAATGGCTATGTAACGACTCTTTACGGCAGAAAGAGATACCTTCCCGATATAAACTCAAAAAATCCTGTAGTAAGGGGTCTTGCAGAGAGAAATGCCATTAATGCTCCTATACAGGGCAGTGCGGCAGATATTATAAAGGTTGCAATGATACGTGTTGCTGCCAGACTGAATTCAGAGTCCTTAAAGAGTAAAATGGTACTTCAGGTTCACGACGAACTTGTCTTTGATGCAATCCTGGATGAAGCAGAAGAGCTTTCTCAGCTTGTAAAAGAGGAGATGGAGGGTGTAATAGTACTGGATGTACCTCTTACTGTAGATTGCAGGTATGGTTCAAATTGGCTTGAGGCTCATTAAGCAATAAATGAATAGATTCCGGAGTCTGTTTTCTGGAAAAACAAGGGTATAGGATGAATGGACAAGAGAGAGATGAAAGTGAGTTAATCGCCAGAGCCCTGGAGGGAGACTCTCAGGCATACACCTCAATTGTATCTCTTTACAGAGATGCTGTGCTCTCCTATGTTCTGGGAATAGTTCAGAATAATGAGGATGCCGAGGATATATGTCAGGAGAGTTTTCAGAAGTGCTTCAGATATCTGGAGAGTTACGACTCCAGGTATGCCTTCTCTACATGGCTCTATACCATCGCTCAGAATACCTCTTTAGATTTTCTCAGGAAGAGAAGGCTGCCATCTTCACCTTTGAGTGAAATAAGCAGTGATGGTTCTCATGAGAGAATAAGCACTCCTGTACTTACTCCGGAAGATAATATGATTAATGATCAGGCTATTGAGAATCTTATCAAAGCGATACAAAATCTTCCGGCCATCTATAGAAAGATTGCCGAGCTCCGGTTTATTCACGACTACCCTCTGGAAGAGATAGCAATTGAGCTGAATCTGCCTCTTGGCACAGTTAAAACAAGGGTAAGCAGATCAAAAAAAATATTAAACAATATATGGAAGAGTTAATTTACACCTATTTCCCGCAACTTAAAGATGAACAAAGAGCTCTGTTTGCATCTCTGGGACCTCTCTATCGTGAGTGGAATCAAAAAATCAATGTTATCTCAAGACGGGATATTGACAATCTCTATCTTCACCATATACTCCATTCACTTGCTATTGCAAAGCACACAGAGTTCCCTTCCGGCTCAAGAGTTCTTGATGTTGGTACAGGAGGTGGCTTTCCCGGCATACCACTGGCAATAATGTTTCCTGAGACACATTTTACACTTTGTGACTCTGTAAAAAAGAAAATCTTGGTGGTGGATGAGATCAGAGAGTCATTAGCTCTCTCAAACGTAGAAACAGTTACCGGCAGAGCAGAAGAGATTAGGGGTTCTTTCGATTTTATTGTCTCTAGGGCAGTAACAGACCTCTCCCTCTTCTTACCCTGGATATGGAATAAAACCCTGAGCGGCAAGATTAAAGGCACACAGAGAGGGGTGATTTATCTCAAAGGAGGGCACCTTAACAGCGAAATGTCAGCAGCCGCAGAGAGGATGAAGATTGATATGGGAAGGTTCTCAAAAACCGACATAGATCTTTGGTTTGAGGAGGAGTGGTTTAGAGAGAAGAGTATAGTATTTATAAAACGATAATATAAATATTTGCTATTAAAAACATTTTATTTATCTTTGCACTCCCTTTCAAGAATTATAAATTATTCAGTATACATATTATGAAACGCACTTTCCAACCTTCACTACGCAAGCGTCGTAACAAACATGGCTTCCGTGAGCGTATGTCTACACCAAACGGACGCAGAGTACTTGCTGCCCGCCGCCGCCGTGGCCGTAAGAAACTTACAGTATCATCTGAAGATCGTTTCTAAAAAGAAATTGTAAATATTCAGTAGAAGAAGACGCCTTGCGCGTCTTTTTTTTTTGAAACCTTGGCAAGGGTTGTGGACCTTAAAGACTTTTGTGGAAAAATAGAGTTGGCTCTGGCAGAGTTTGATGTATCTATTAGTGAATTAGATAGATAAAAAAAGCAGTTTTCCAACTTTGGAAAATTGGCATTTTT
>JAUYTB010000117.1 GCA_030695305.1 Bacteroidales bacterium | reverse complement strand
GTATCTTACTCCATTGGGTACACTTAGAGTGTCTGCATTAAACCCTGCTCCAATACTCAAGTAGTCTGCAATCTCGTCTTTTGAGGGATTTGAGAAAGATGATATCTTCCATATCATAGAGTCTTTATGGGCTTTTACAATATTATATCCGAGATGGGTATAATCGGAATATAAAAAAGAGTCACTCTCTTCGCAAACAGATAGAGAGGTAATATCAAATCTGCTATTTGTAAGCTGCCGTAGCAATTTTAAATCCGGATTATATATATATACATTGTTAAGTCCGTCCAAACCGGAGATAAACCAAAGCTCATCTCCCGAGCTTCTAAGGTGATTTATGTTTTTTGACTGGGGAGCTATCTCTGTCTCCCACTTCTCACTACTATTGTTAAAACGGTACAATCCCAACCCAATATCATTAGCTGCAGTAGCATATATCACTCCGTTTAGCATCACAGCCTCTTTAAGCTGCCCATTATTTGGAGAGGGAATCACCTTTTTTAAAGTGAACTCTTCTGTCGATAAAATTGACAAGTTAGAGGAGCCATCTACCGGGTAAGATATTACAAGCACACTCTCTCCATCAGAACAAAAAGAGGGATTAAAAAAACTCTCCCCTTTGGTATGTCTTTCGCTTTTGCCACTTATGAGGTTATAAGAGAAGATATCCGAATAGCTCTCCAACTCCCATCGGGCAGATTGAATATACTCAGTCCAAAAAAGGCTCTCTTTATATAAAAGAGGAGGGGAGCTTACTCTGCCCATATGCTTAATAACCTTCTCATCAAAAACTCCCGGCTCATCTGAACTCTCCTTAATTTCAACCAGCCGGGGCACTCTTTCGAGATCTTTTTTTATTGCAAGTACACTATTTTCACCGAAAAAGAGAGGATCTGTATATGAGGTATACTCTCTCTTTGGTGGATTAATCAGTTTAAAAGGGGTAAATGGTGCTCTTGCCGAGTCATCTCTCTGCCATTTGGCAGTCATTACCCTCTTCATTTCGCTGAAGTTCTCTTTTTTGCTGAGTGATGTATATTTTTTGTATGCCTTGTTGTCTGCATTAATGTCATAGAATCTTGAAACAATATACTCCAGTGACTCCCCTTGTGCATTGTAATTGCCAGAATTAAAGCGAATAAAGGAACAAAACATATAACCGAAACTATAAACATCCGGAACAAAATCTCTGTACGAACCCATAGTCCAGCGATTCCAACTTCTGTAGTCCCCTTCAAGAAAAGCTGCTCTATAAAATTTTAAGTGACCCGGATCTCTGCCTCTTCCTGCGGAGGTAAGCTCTGTTTCACTTACAACAGCATCCCCTTCTAGTCTCCATCTGCTCATAAAGACCCCTGCTCCGATTGCTGTTGCCTGCTCTCCTATTAACCAACTAAGAGGTTTGAATACCCCCTTTTCAAATTTTGTTATTTGGCCTAGATGTCTTAATTCGTGTATAATTAGGTGTTTGTCCCAGTTATTGATATAGTCGTCGTTTGCCGGAGCTCTGGTTATGAGCTCAATTCTCTTTGGAGCAACACCTACCATTCCATTACTTATTACACTGTATGGATGTAGAACTACATCTGTTTTTTTGGGATTTGAGTTGATAGATCTCATCACCGGCTCTCTGAGAGCCTCCAGAAGATAGGCATACCGTTGTGCCAGAGAGTCTGCTATCACAGGATATATAACTCTGTAGTTTTCCGTCTCCAATTTTCTCCACTTTGCCTTGGCAGGATCACTTCCTAAGGTGTAAAACTGGGATGAGGCACTATTTGTTACAAAAATGTTAAATATTGCAAAAAGGAGTAACAGTTTATGCGCTCCTCTGTTTGTGATGTTTATATTTTTTAATCTCAGCAAAGTTCTCTGTTTGAATTGGCGAAGGTAGTAAAAAGCAATTATATTTTTGAGCAGCTTAATTATATCTTATATATTTGCAGCAAAATACAGCCGGAAATAAATGAGTATAGCTTACCAGGTTTTAAAGGTTCTTGGCTCTCTGGGTCTCTTCCTTTATGGAATGACACTTTTGAGCGAAGGTCTTCAGAAGGTTGCCGGAGATAAAATGCGCAGCATTTTAGCGGCAATGACATCCAACTCTTTTAAAAGAGTACTTACAGGTCTCTTTATCACAGCAATAATTCAGTCTTCAAGTGCGACAACCGTAATGGTTGTCAGTTTCGTTAATGCAGGACTGCTCTCTCTTGCCCAATCGGTTGGTGTGATAATGGGTGCAAATATCGGAACAACTGTAACTGCCTGGATAATATCCCTTTTGGGCTTCAAGGCAGATATCTCTGTACTCTCCATACCTCTTATAGGTTTTGGATTTGTATTTATGATGTCAAAGTCTAAGAAGAAAAAATCTATCGGGGAGCTAATTATTGGATTTGCTCTACTATTCCTTGGGCTAAGCTTTCTCAAAAACTCCGTTCCTGACCTGAAATCTACCCCCGAAGTTCTTGAGTTTCTTAAAGAGTGGACAAGTTTCGGATTCCTCTCCATTGTTATCTTTGTAATTATTGGTACACTTCTCACAATTATATTGCAGTCTTCCAGTGCTACCATGGCTCTGACTCTTGTTATGTGTAGTTATGGATGGATCCCTTTTGAGATGGCAGCGGCAATGGTCCTGGGAGAGAATATCGGTACGACCATTACTGCCAATATCGCGGCATCAATTGCAAATGTCTCTGCCAGAAGGGCTGCCCTTGCCCACTCCGTCTTCAATCTTTTTGGCGTTGCCTGGGTTCTTATCTTTTTCGCACCTATTCTAAAACTTGTCTCCATAATAACAGTAAGTGTTGGTGCCGGAGATCCATTTACAAACAGCGGATCAACACTATATGGAGTATCGTTTCTTCACACCCTTTTTAATATCACCAACACCCTGATTCTTGTTTGGTTTACACCTCAGATTGTAAAGCTTGTAAGCTATGTAATAAAAGCACCAAAGACAGAGGAGGTTTTCCGTCTTCAGTTTATTCAGGGGGGTATTCTCAACACAGCAGAGCTCTCTTTAACTCAGGCAAAACATGAGATTGTCAATTTTGCACGATTGGGGCAAAGACAGTTTGAGTATGTGAGAACTGCAATAAAAGATTGTGACAAAGAGAGTTTTGAGGGGCTATTCACCAAACTGGAGAATTACGAACAGATTACAGACAGAGTTGAACTGGAAATTGCAAACTATCTAAACGGTATCTCAGAGGGGCAGATTAGTGAAGAGAGCGCAAGGCGTATACAGGCCATGTACACAATAATCAGCGAGATAGAGAGCATCGGTGACTCCGGATATAATATTGCGCGCATTTTGCAGAGAAAGAAAGTTTATAACAGCAAATTCGACCAGGAGATGGTCAAGAAGCTGGATCATATGCTTGATCTTTTAGATAACTCTTTTAAACATATGATATACAATCTTGAACTTGGCTACACCAAGATTAGTAATATATCTAATGCAGAAGATGCAGAGAACTCAATAAATGAGTATAGGAACCACCTTAAAGAGGAGCATCTTCTAAATCTTGAGAAAAACGTATATAATTATCAAACAGGAGTTTTCTACATGGATGTGGTGGCGGAGTGTGAAAAGGTGGGAGATTATATCATAAATGTTTCAGAGGCAATTATAGAAATTCAATAATCTGTCAATATGAAAAGATTTGCAACAGTATTACTGCTTTTATGCAGCGTGTGCTCTTACTCCCAAAATGACTCTATAATACTCAAAGGCGGAGAGTGGAGCAGAAGAGTGGTCTCTCCGGGAATAACACATCATCAGGTCCATTTTTCAAATAATGAGCTATTCTCATCTTCTCAATTCATCAATATTATTGAGATCGAATTTGGTTATAAGAGGGTGATTGGCATTATTCCCAGTCCGGTTCTTAAAGAGACATCTCTTTTAGCTAAAGAGGCCGGAGCTGTAGCAGCCATTAACGGCTCCTTTTTTAAATTCAATTACGAATACAATACGGTTGATTATAACTCTGTTGACTATATTCGCAAAGAGGGAAAAGAGCTGGCTCCCAATACTTATACTGGAAGTAGCAGGGCAATGCATCAGAGAGGCGCTTTGGCACTGTATGATGGAGAACTCTATATCCTTAAGGCAGATGAGCTTAAAGACTGGGAGAGATATATCCAAGCGCAAGAGGTGCTCACATCTGGACCGCTGCTCAGGGTTGCCGGGAGAGACGAGTCACTTGAGAATTCATCGTTCTATACAACCAGACATCCGAGGACAGCAGTTGCAAAGCTAGAAAACGGGAATATACTTCTTTTTACAGTTGATGGAAGAGCAGAGAGTTCCCTTGGAATGACACTGGAAGAGCTTCAAAAGACACTTCGGTGGCTTGGAGCCAGAGATATCATTAACCTTGACGGAGGAGGTTCTACAACTATGTTTATTGATGGTTCTGGCACCAATGGGGTTGTTAATCATCCAACAGATAACAGAAAATTCGATAACATGGGGGAGAGAAAGGTTGCCAATATCGTTTTTGTCCGATAACACTTTTTTACATATGAGCAAAAGTGCTCTTTTCGTTTACACACATCTGTCAACCTTTGTAAAGGGAGATTTGGAGATACTTTCTCGTCATTATAAGGTAAAGGAGTACAAGGTAACAAACGCCCCAAAACATAAGCTCCCCTCGTCGCTTGTAGCTCTCTTTTTCTACCTTTTGTTCAATATTTACAGATTTGATATTATTTATATCTGGTTCGCCGATTATCACTCGTTCCTGCCAGTATTGTTTTCAAGAATAACAGGTAAGCGCTCTGTAATTGTGATTGGAGGATATGATATTTGCAGGGAGAGGGAGTACAGGTACGGAAGCTTCTCCTCTCCGCTGAGAGCATATATGGCTCTCACCTCCATAAAACTCGCCTCCGTAAATCTATGTGTCTCCAAAAATGTACAGAGAGTGGTAAAAAGCATTGCAACCAGAAGTTCTACAGCTCTTGTGTACAACGGGGTTAATACCCACTCACCTCTTTTTGCTATGGGAAAAGAGCTTATGGCGGCAGATGATAAGCCAGGCAAAACATCCGCCGGGGAATATGCCATTAATGGTATTGACTTTTTGTGTGTAGCGCTTTCAAACTCAATGCAGGCCTTTTTTATTAAAGGGACAGACCGCTTTATACAAATTGCAAGCGAGATGAGAGAGTACAGTTTTGTGCTGGTGGGTTGTGATGAGAAGGTCCTTAGAGACTCCTCTATTCCTGTACCTATAAACCTTAAAGTTATTCCCGCAATTGACCACTCGCGTCTCAAACAATACTATCAAAGGTCAAGAGTCTATTGCCAGCTGTCCAGACGAGAGAGTTTCTCACTGTCGCTTGCTGAGGCAATACTTTTCAACTGTGTGCCTGTCATTACCAATGTTGGCGGGATGCCTGAGGTCACAGGCGGTCTGGGGTTAATAAACAACGGAGATAATCGTGAAGAGATCAAACAGGCCCTTTTATCTGCACTAAAAGAGTCATCCGAAATAAGAGTGGAAAATAGTTCTGATTCTGTTTATAAACGAAGAGTTCTTGAGAAGTTTACAATCGAAGTGAGGGAGAGGGAGCTGCTTGTTCTCTTAAGTAGCATTTCCAGAGTTTAATCTATCTGTAATTATTTTTTATATCAATATGAAACGCCGTTTTCCGGACTCGGAATGTTGGCATGTGTTTATTATGAACTTCCCTCAAAATCTGCCAAAACAAAAAAGAGGGGTCAAAAATTTCTTTTTGTACACCCTCTTTATGTTGACCTACCAGGATTCGAACCTAGACTGACTGAACCAAAATCAGTAGTGCTACCATTACACCATAGGTCACTATTCCCAGATTTGGGACTGCAAATATATTGCTTTTTTTATTTCTTCCAAAAATATTTAGAAAAACTTGTACTGCAAGATTCTCTCTCCGACATATAAATACAACGATATCCAGATAGCAAACCTGATTGCTCTGCCAAGCAGCATGAAGATTGAACTTTTTATTACATCTACTCTGTAAAAGCCCAGGCCTATCGCCAACACATCCCCAATAACGGGAAGCCATGCGAAAAATGCGATTAAACTTCCGAACCTCTCTATTCTTGCCTTCTGCTTAAGAAGTCTCTCCTCTTTTACCCCCAGCCACTTCTCTATTATATCCCATCTTCCGAGATGTCCAACATAGTATGATGTCATACCACCTAACCAGTTACCCGCTGTTGCAGCAAAAAAGGAGTGAACAGGGCTTACTCCTGCAATAAGTACTCCTGTAAGCAGTATTTCGGAGCTGAACGGGATTACTGTTGCCGCCAGAAAAGAGCCTAAAAACAACCCTATTAACCCATAACTCTGGAGAAATTCAACCATGTTAATTTAAGAGATCTAAAAAGTAAATAAATGATTGTGTATTTAAAGAGAGTCTCTTTTCTTCTGGAAGAACTCTCTTATTATTGTAGAGGTCGGCTCTTGTAATACTCCTCCTTGTACATTGCACTTAGGATGAAGTAGGCTTGGAAAATAGAGAGAATATCCTCTCTTGGGATCAGGCGCACCATAAACAATATTTTTTACCTGAGCCCAGTTTAATGCTCCGGCACACATAGGGCATGGCTCCAAAGTCACGTAAATAGTTGCTCTCTCTAAGTATTTTCCTCCAAATGTATTTGTTGCTATTGTAATAGCCTGCATCTCCGCATGAGCAGTTGGGTCACTTAGTGTCTCAGTTAGATTGTGTGCCCTGGCGATAATTTTTCCATCACAAACAATAACAGCACCAACAGGCACCTCATTTTTTGAGAGAGCCCTCTCTGCCTCTTTCAATGCCTCCCTCATAAATTTTTCATGCTCATCCATATTCTGCGTTTTAGCTACAAATATAGTCATTAAACACTATATGACACATTTGTTAAATCAAGACATTTTGGCAGTCTCTATCTATTGGCATCTATTTTGTGTTAAGAGCGGATAGAAATAATATAACCACAATAAATTTTAACAAATAATTTAAAATCAATTAACTATGAACATCAAACCATTAGCAGACAGAGTTTTAGTTGAGCCTAAAGAGGCCGAAACAAAAACAGCAAGTGGATTGTATATCCCTGATACAGCAAAG
>JAUYTB010000005.1 GCA_030695305.1 Bacteroidales bacterium | reverse complement strand
CGAACTTGGCTGCACAAACTCTATCCTAATTAAAGTTAACCAAATTGGTACACTTACAGAGACCCTCAACGCTATTGAACTTGCACACCGCAACAAATTCACCTCTGTAACATCACACCGTTCAGGCGAAACAGAAGACTCAACAATAGCGGATATTGCAGTTGCAACCAACTCCGGCCAAATCAAGACCGGCTCACTGAGCCGTTCAGACCGTATGGCAAAATACAACCAACTCCTTCGTATAGAAGAGGAGCTTGGCGACCTAGCCGTTTACGGAAGAAAGTAATTTTCGCCTCTTCTTGTAAATATTAGCTATAATCTGTGTCAGTCAATGTTTTTCTTTGCTGACACAGATTTTTTTTAAGCTTAATTAAAGTACAGAGATTATGTAGTCGGCAAAATGAACAACTCTCTTGAATGATCCGTCATTGTATTTTATAGTAAATTCATTTACAAAGTATTGAAAGTCTATTAGCAGGTAAAGTTCATTTGGTGTACGAGCATCATCGAAATTTGGGTTTAGACGTTTTTCGAGAGATTCATATACAGATTTCATGCTATTCACAGCACCCTCTCCATGAGTACGATAAGAGGCAATAACAGAGTCTCTCTTTTCAATCAAAAAGTACTTTTGAACTCCAACTGCCTTCTCTTTAATTTTGTGGAAAGTATCCTTGCTTATTGTAACATCTTTAAATACAGGTAGCTTATATGTCATACTATCTATAAAACAGTTATTCCACGGAGTCTCTAGATAATATAGATCCTCAAGCCAAGCTTCTCTCTCGTTATTATAAAAAATCTGGTTAATACTAAAAACACCTCGACTTCTTCCTGTTACACTCTCAATCTCACTGCCGGAAAACCTGAAACTGTTTCCCTCCGGAGTAGTCCCTCCACAAGGATCGGAATTATTATAAGTATATATAGTGTCGTTAATCAGATAAACATGAACTTCGGTGCCCTCATACTCAAATGTTTTACTCTTTCTGTTGAACTTATTGTGCCAGTTAACAATAAAATCGGTTTTTGAATCGAGTTTTAAATCTGCACTGTTGTAGAATATAAAATTATTGCCTTTTAAGTGTTTGCCGCTATCATAAAGATTAAAAGATATATCTACTCCGCCTGTTTCATTTATCTTATCAATGAACTCTCTTTCATACCAGATTTCAGAAAATGAATAATTTAACGTGTCCTTTAAATCCGGCATGACAGCTTTGTACATACTCTCTTTGTATGTAATTGAATTTGGAGTTTTGCCAAAAAAATCTCTATCAAACACTTTTTTGTATTGCTTAGGATTTTCAAGTATTGTAAGTTCAACTCTTTTACTTTCTGTCGTTTGCGCAAAAACAGTTGTCGTATTCTTACATAAGAAGAGAGAAAGAATTATAGCAGTAATTATAATTTTCATATCTTATAGTCTAATATTCAAGTATATGTAATCTATACCCACAAAACTATTTTTTTGGGTAGATTGTGATGGCCCCAGATTTATGAAAGTAAATTGATTCTCACCTTTATTAAGGGAGTGCCTGCCAAAATCTACCTCTGTCACAAATTGGACTTCTGAACTACCGTCAAAAATATCGCCAAAGGGTCTCCCATTTAGTAAAATTTTGAATTTTCCAAAATTGGCCCCTTTTACTAAGCCGATCTTTATATCTCCCTCTTTAAAATTCTCCTCGGTATAAAACCTCACAACAAGTGTGTCACCTGCAGAGGCTCCGCTACAGTTTACAAACGCTTTATTGCTTGTAGTTAAGCCCACAGATCTGTCAAAAGAGACTCTCCCCGCA
>JAUYTB010000115.1 GCA_030695305.1 Bacteroidales bacterium | reverse complement strand
ACAAAACTCTACAGCACATCCTTCTCCGCAGGACTAATGTGCATTGAGCGGGAAAACAGAGAGGCAATTTACTCCATTTACGGTTTCCTTAGGCAGGCAGATGAAATTGTAGATACATTTCATGAGTTCGACAAAAAGGAGCTGTTTGACGAATTTGAGAGAGAGTATTATAAATGTTATGAGAGAGGAATAAGTTTAAACCTGATAATCAACTCTTTCGTTATAACAGTAAAAAAATATAATATCCCTAGCAATCTTGTAAAGGCGTTTTTGAGCAGTATGAGAAGTGACCTTGAGAACAGGGCCTTCAATGAGAGTGGGATTAAAGAGTATATCTACGGCTCGGCAGATGTTGTGGGGCTAATGTGTTTAAAAGTGATGACCCGGAATAATCCCTCAGATTATGACAGACTTAAAGAGTACGCCATGAGTCTCTCATCTGCATTCCAAAAGATTAATTTTCTTCGCGATATTAAGAACGATACAGAAAAACTATCCCGGAACTACTTTCCAATACTTAATGAACATCCATTTAACGAACAGAGCAAACGAGTTATAATGGACGATATATACACAGATTTCCAAAAAGCTCTTAAAGGGATTCAAGAGCTCCCAAAAAAATCACGTACAGGGATATATCTTGCCTATCTATATTATCTTAACCTTACAAAAAAAATTGATAATACACCGGCAGAGAGACTTATGAGCGAAAGGATAAGAGTTACCGACCAAAAAAAGCTAGCTCTTCTACTCTCTGCAAAATTTCGCTCCTCTCTTGGAAAGAGCTTTATGAAATAAAAATAGATATCTATTATCTTTAAAATCAGGATTATGAAAATTGCTGTAATCGGCTCCGGAATTGGTGGTCTCGCAATAGCAGCAAGACTCTCAAAAAAGGGACATAATGTTACTGTTTATGAAAAGAACAGTGTAGCTGGTGGGAAAATATCCCAGATAAAAGAGAGAGGATACAGGTTCGATACAGGCCCATCCCTTTTTACCCTTCCGCATCTTACAGAGGAGATAGCAGAGATTAATTACTTTAAGCTGGAGAACAGTTGCAGATACTTTTACGAAGATGGTACAGTGCTAAACTTCTACCAAAACGCAGAGAGACTTAAAAGAGAGTTAGAGGAGAAGAGTATTACCGATTATGACAATATCTGCAAAAGACTAAAAGATTCCGAAGAGATCTATAATCTTACAAGTAATCTGTTTATATTTAACTCCTTCCATAAAATAAAGAACTTTTTAAAACCGGAAAACAGGAAGATACCTTTGAGGTTAAACAAGATTGGGTTTCACAGGAGTATGCACTCTGCAAACAGAGCGTTGTTTAAAGATAAAAGGGTTATTCAAATTTTTGACAGATACGCAACATACAATGGTTCATCGCCATACAGAGCGCCTGCTACACTCAATATGATCTCACATCTGGAGCACAATATTGGAGCATTTTTTCCCGAAAAGGGCATTTTTTCAATTATTGAATCTATATACAATCAATGTCTCTCAACCGGAGTTAAATTTGAATTTAACACCCTTGTAAAAGAGATTGTAAACGACAAAATAAGGGGAGCATACGCAATTAAAGCAAATAACGAAAAAGTTGCGTTCGATATTATTGTCTCTGATAGTGATGTAAACTATTTGTCTCAAAACATGTTTGGCAAGGAGAAGAGGTACCCTCTTGCCGGCCGCCTAAAAAGGGCTGAGCCATCCTCCTCTGCACTTATTTTCTATTGGGGAGTTAAAGCAGAATTCAAACTATTTGATATACATAATATTCTTTTTAGCTCTCAATATAAGAGAGAGTTCTCTGCACTTTTTGAGACAAAGGAGCTCTACTACGACCCAACAATCTATATCTTTATCAGCAAGCGTGCTGTAGAGTCAGATGCCCCGGAGGGTTGTGAAAACTGGTTTGTGATGGTTAATGCTCCCGCAAATTCCGGGCAAAACTGGCCTCTGGCAGTAAAGCAGGCAAAACGAGATATTATACAAAAGATTAATAAGATAATCAATGCTCAACAATCCCTACACAACAGATCGTCCGAAACTATTGACATTGAGAAATTGATAGAGATAGAGCATATTGCCTCACCAGTCACAATAGAGAAAAACACACTCAGTAGCCACGGAGCTCTATATGGCAGCTCATCCAACTCACTATTATCTGCCTTTCTAAGGCATCCTAACTCACTCAAAAGCATACCTAATCTCTTTTTTGTAGGGGGAAGTGTTCATCCGGGAGGAGGGATTCCGCTATGTCTTGCAAGTGCAAAGATTGTAGAGAAGGAGATTGACGAGATATACAGCTATTAAAAGCAAATAACATAAATCCATGAATTTAAGCAGTGTAACAAAATATCTAGCATCTCTATTGGGCAAATCACTCTCTGTATTCAGCTACAAAGAGCTTCCCAAAACATTCGCCATATTCTACACTGTAGGTCTCGTTCTTTTTATCCTGCCTCTGTCCAGACCTCTCTTTATGGCTATCACACCCCTTTCGCTGCTTTTTGTCAACACACTACTCCTTTGTCATCATAAAAAACTCAATCTAAACTTCTTTATCTTTTTTTTCACTGTAACTATCTCTTCATTTATAGTTGAGGTGATAGGAGTTAAGACTGGAGATATTTTTGGCAACTACATATACCTCTCATCACTTGGCCCCAAGATACTGGAGACACCGGTAATTATTGGAGTTAACTGGATGATGCTCACATATTGCAGTGCTGCAATAATGCATTACATTAGCAAAAGATCTTTAGGAGTAGTCAGCAATATAATCAGAATAACAGGAGGAGCCGCTTTGATGACCGGTTACGATTTTATTGCAGAATTAATAGCACCCCAAATGAATATGTGGAGATTTGACGGAGGTACCCCACCTGCATTAAACTATTTGATGTGGTTTATTCTTGGATTGATTTTTCATACTCTATTTAACTCTCTTAAGATAAAACCTATAGGCAAACCTGCAATTGCTCTTTTTGTTCTTCAGTTAATCTTCTTCTCACTTATAGCTGCTTTTTTGTATATCAGCCCATTAATCAATCAGTTAATATAAGAGATATAGAATGATTACTGCAAATCATAAGAGAATATGGGGGTGGTTCTTTATACTCTATGCCAAAGTACATTTAAAGAGACTCTATAAAGAGATTCGGATTTTAGATGTCACAGATAAACAAGATATTCAAAGTGCTCAAGAGAAGAGAGCTGTAATCCTTATTTCCAATCACTTCTCTTTTTGGGATGGCTTTATTCATCTTATAATAAACAGAGAGGTGTTTAAAAAGAGAATCTACATAATGATGCTCTATCAACAATTAAAAAAGAGACAATTTCTAAGATATGGCGGATGTTTCTCTGTAGATCCGGGAAAGAGAGAGATAATTGACTCTTTAAAGTACAGCTCTTCCATTCTAAATGACTCCTCTAATATGCTTCTAATATTTCCTCAGGGAGAGATTCAGTCTCTTTATGTAAATAACTATATTTTTGGCAGAGGTATTGAGTACATTATCTCCAAAGCCCCCAAAGCAGATATCTATTTTAACACAAATCTTATTAATTTCTTCTCTGATAAGCGACCAACTATGACAATCTATTATAAGCGATATATTCCTGAAAATAGGACAATCAAGGAGATAGAGAGTGCATACAATCTCTTTGCAACGGATTGTCGTTCAATGGAAAGCAGCCAAGTAAAAGGGGTTAATATTCTATGAAAATAGCTGGTTACATACTAATTGGTTTCCTTTTAATCCGATTGACAGTCTCATTTATCAACTATATCTGGATGTTATGGATTAGATCCAATTTCATTAATCCACAAGAGAATAGAGTGTTAAATAATGGGGTCACGCCCCAATTTAGCTGGTCAATTTTGATTCCGGTAAGGAATGAAGAGGATAATATTGCCAAACTGCTAGGCGATATTGAGAGACTGATTATCAAGCCTAATGAGGTGATAATTTTTAATGATGGATCTACTGATAATACCCTTACAGTGATTGAGAGTTTTATTGATAGATTACCATGGCTAAAGATTATTAACAATAGAGAGGGATCACTCCCGGAGGGTTGGCTTGGAAAGAACAGTGCATGTTATCAGCTTGCAAAAGCTGCAAAAGGTGAGTATCTGCTCTTTTTGGATGCAGATGTAAGAGTAGGCAACGGAATAGCAGAAAACTATATAAGATACGCAAACAGCAACTCAATCTCGCTACTCTCTGTATTCCCTAAACAGATACTTCCTAACTATGAGAGCAGAGTAAGTACACCAATAATGAACTGGATTCTCCTCTCCCTTCTGCCTCTGCCTCTTGTTAGATACAGCAAATGGAGTTCATTTGCCGCAGCTAACGGTCAGTTTATGCTTTTTAATGCAGATAGATACAAAGATCTCCAGCCACACAAGCAGTACAGGAGCAGTAAAGCGGAGGATATTGAGATATGCAGGTACTATAAACGTAAAGGGGAGCTGACAGCTACATTTACAGGAGATAACTCAATCCGCTGCCTTATGTATGACAATATTGAAGATGCAATAAACGGGTTCTCCAGAAATGTATTCTATTTCTTTGGTAACTCTCGCTATCTAACGCTGTTTTTCTTGATTCTCACTACTTTGACCCCGCTTTATCTTTTGATTTTTAACGGAATAGCATACAGTATATCTTCTTTTGTAATAATTGTACTAATACGGATAACTATTTCGGTTGCCGGAGATCAAAGCTGGCTTAACAATGTAAGATACCTGTTTCAACAACACTCCCTCTTTATTCAAATTGTATTACGGGCATTGCATAACAGAAGAAACAGAGAGCAAATATGGAAGGGCCGAAATATCTTCTAAATATTAATCATAGCTCCCTTCTCCGCTTTATCTCTCTATTGATCAGATCCAGCTCTCTGCTTGTCTGACCGGCAATAGATCTGTTCTCCTCTGCTCTTCTCAGAAGATATGGAAGAACATCTCTTACACGAGCGTATGGGAGATATTTACATACATTGTAGCCTTCAGCTGCTAAAGTAAACGAGATATTATCACTCATTCCATATAGTTGAGAGAAGTAGACTCTCTCGTCATCTCTGCTTAATCCTCTCTTATCCATCAAAGATGCAAGAAGAAGATTGCTCTCATAGTTATGAGTGCCGCAGAAGAGTTCAAAGCTGTCAATATGATCTGTAACATACCTTAAACCATCATTAAAACACCTGTCGGTAGACTCTTTATCGGGATGAATAGGATCGGGATATCCACCACTTATTGCCTCTCTCCTCTCCTGTTCCATATAGGCACCTCTGACAAACTTAATCCCAGGAATATAACTCTCCCTTTTGGATAGATCATGAAGATATAAAAGGTAGTCAAGTCTGTCTCTGCGGTACATCTGTAAAGTATGAAAAACAATAACCCTCTTCTTATTATACAACATCATCGCCTCCTCTGCAAGCTTGTCAATTATTCCCTGATACCTGTAATGCTCTGCATCAATAAGAATCCTGACATTAGAGATAAAAGCACGTTTACACAACTCTAATACCCTCTCTTTAAAACGTTCATACTCCTCCATCTCCGTAATAGTGAGTGAGGATATATCAGATGACGCTTTATTAAGTATTGCTCCTCTGACTAGTGCTGTAGGCTTAAATACAGTAAAAGCAATATTCTCGTTATTGCTTGCATGTTCAATAGAGCTTATTGTCTCATTATAAGCTAAGTTAATATCATCGTAATTTGTACCGCCCTCCTTTGAAAAATCTAGTACAGATTTAATATTGTAGCTTTTTAAGAAATTTATAGTTTTTGAACACTCTTCAATACTCTCTCCTCCAACAA
>JAUYTB010000108.1 GCA_030695305.1 Bacteroidales bacterium | reverse complement strand
CGTTTCTGATATACTCATAATAATAGTCTCTCCATATACAATATCAACGGAATACTCTTCATCAACAAACGATATATAATCAGTTTTCAGAAAATCATCATCAAACAGTTTTTTTATTCTATTTGTGATATTTATTGCCCTTTCTTTAGGTTTAGATGCCCCAACTTTAGAATAAACTAGGAATAAGGTGTCCTTATAAATGCCGATAACTGGATAGCCGGGTACCGTCATTTTTAACGAGTCAATTCTTTGCTTTTTAAGAGTAATTCTTTTCTGTTCCTCCTCATCAATGTCCCTGATTTGATTAAGAAGATTCTCTTTTTGGATATTGTCGGTTGTTTTTAATTGTTCTAAGAGCTCTGATTTTTTTACAGAATCTACTACTCTTTGTTGTTCAATTGCTACTAATCTTCTATTGTAATCAAGCAATAAAGAGTTAATTATTGAATCATTGTCTATAATAACACTATCATTCTGTCCACTAACCGAATTGATGCTGAATATTATAAAAAAACCCAGTACCCAATTAAATTTATTTGTCATTTTACTCATTTCTAAAAATTACTTTTAAATATAATTGCTTATTATTACACAACATGCTACGATTATAAATTTGTGTCACGCTATAAATTTATAATTTATAAATATACCAGCCAAATATTAATAATTGGGGTCTGACCCCAATTATTAGTGATTCAAATCTTCTGTGCAATATTAATTCTATCTTTGAACAAATGTTTAAATATTTGTATGAAAAAATCATTACTGGAAATTCGTTTCTATTTTATTAACATTAGTTTATCTGCAATTGTTGTAATTGCATTTGCTGCTGTACAGTATCAGATTATACAGGGTGTAGAATTTAGTTGGCATAATTACATTATTCCTTTTATTGTAGGAAGCATCTTTGGATTCATGATTACTCGTATACAAACGCTGGTTAAGAAATACAAAGCCGAAAAGGACCTTGTCCTCGAAAAAAACAAACAGATACACTCATATTTGGGAACAATTGTTCATGATCTAAGATCTCCTGTTGCAGCCATTTTTAGCATTACCGAAATACTTTTAGATGATAAACATAAGCTAGATTCGGAGCAAATAGGGTATATGGGGTTGGTTAATGAATCTGCATCTTCTATTTTAGAAAATATATCATTAATACTTGACAACTCTAAACTTGAAAAAGGGATCGGTCCCGATTTAATAGAAAATGGCAACCCATATTATACAATAAATTCAACTATTGATAAACACTTAGTCCTAGCTATAAAAAAGAGTATATCAATACAAAGGCTGATAGATAAAAATCTGCCGGAAGTGCAATATGACAAGGATATTCTGGACAAGGTCATATCTAACCTAATCAGTAATGCAATCAAGTATTCTCCACAGAATACACAAATCAAGGTTTATACCGAGTTGTTTTCCGACAGAATCAACCTAGTTGTCCAAGATGAAGGTCTGGGTATGAACGAGGAAGACCTTGCACATCTATTCCAGGAGTTTAAAAAACTTAGTGCCCGGCCAACAGCTGGAGAGGGCTCAAGTGGTCTCGGACTTTCAGTTGCCATGAAGTTAATAAAGCAGATTGGCGGTGAGATTTATGCAGAATCAGCCGGTAAAAATCAAGGGTCAACTTTTAGGATAGCTTTAAAATTATCTCAGTGCAGATAGTTTCATATTCCGTCAAAACATGGAAAAGGCAGCGAACTCCGTCAGAAAATGAACTGTGGATGATGAATATGATGTGGGCATCGGGGCGACTAACAACTAAATCGCAGATCCCAAACTAAAAATCAAACGTAAAATCGGCTCTTCTTACAAGCTCCTCGAAACGAGATCGGTCAAAGCGGTAAATTTTTGCGGGTTTGTGCTTTGCGCCTTTTACCACTTCGCCTGTATCTATAAGAACTCCGATATTCTTCTTCTGCTCTTTTCGCATCTTCTTGTACGGGGCCTGGTTAGACATCAAAAAAGTTGGCTCAATGTCCATTTTAGGCATTTTCATGTTGTATGCCGGTTCATAAGACTCCATAATTGACGCTAAGGTATTTGTAGATATACCTACCATCTTTTTGTGGAAATTGCCACGATCGAATCTTGTCCCAAGTATGCTCTCATAAACAGTTTGAAGTTGTTTTATGGTAAAGAGCTCATCCAGTAGTTCAAATGCAATAGGATAGTGGCGAATCTCCTGTCGTAACTTTTCAATAGCTATTCTTATAATCTCATGGTGATCAAATGCCAGAAAATCAGCATAAAGAACATCTTCAAGCGGAAACCATTTTGCATCGGCCGCATCGTCACCGGCCGCAACCACTATGCTATTGAACATAGATGGGTTTAGAAGTGCATAATATGCGACAGAGACCACCCTACCACGCGGATCCCTATCTAGCGAAGAGAAAGATTGAATCTGCCTCATAAACACTCCCCAAACCCCTGTCTCCTCTTGTAGCTCTCTACGGGCACACTCATCTGTAGTCTCATCTATTCTCATAAAACCACCCGGGAGAGCCCATCTGCCTTTATACGGCTCTATACCCCTTGTTATAAGAAGAATCTTAAGATCTTCTCCGTCAAACCCAAACACAACACAGTCAGTTGTTAGCGCCGCTCTTGGATAGTCGTAGGTATACTTACCTTCCATCTCGCACAATTATTGTAATTATTACACAAAAGTAGAAAAAAAAATTAACCTTGGCAAGGGTTGTGGACCTTGCATACTTTTGTGGACTAAAACGGGATCTCGAAAAAGAATGTTGAGCCCTTACCAATTTCTGATTCGACCCATATTTTGCCGCCAAGCAGCTCGACCATCCCCTTAGCAAGCGGGAGTCCAAGTCCGTTACCTTCATAAAGACGGGTGTTTAATACATCCTCCTGAACAAAAGGTTCGAAGATTATCTCAAGTTTATCTGCAGATATCCCTTTACCGGTATCATTAACAAAGAAGCACAAGTTTTTATCATCAGCATCAAAACCAATTGTAATCTCACCTTCGTTAGTGAATTTGATTGCATTACTTAGCAATTGAGCCAATATTTTAATAAATAGCTCTTCGTCTGTTTTAAGAATCAGATCATTGTATTTGTCAGGTATTTTTGCAGATAGATTGATCTTTTTCTTAGTACAGCTCGATACATTTTTTTCTACTTGATTATTGATGGAATTTGCAATATGCACATCTGCAATTTTTGGGACAATGGTACCTGTATTTAGTCCCGATATGTCCATAATATCGGTTATGGTTTGAATCAGACGGCTTGTACTTTCTTGTAATAAATTATAAACCTGGAGTTTATCATCGTAAGGCATAGCAACATCCATCATTAATCCGCCAAAACCCAAAATTCCGTTAAGAGGAGTGCGTATTTCATGAGAAATATTATTGATAAAAGCCGTTTTAAGTCTACTGCTCTCCTCGGCCTTCTCTTTGGCTGCTATCAAATTTTGTTCAAGTAACTTCCTCATTCTAAGATTGGCAAGCACCTGAGCGAAAACCTGAAGAAGTTGGTGGTCGGCAGAAGAGTATATATGATGCCTCCTTACCGAATCGAAACCTACAAAACCGATACAACTACCATTAATGTTCATTGGCACTGCTAATAGACTCTTCACCCCTTGTGGCTCAAGTATCTCTCTAACATTCCCGGGAGGCAACAAAAACAGATCCGAAATAAACATAGATTCCCCCTTTTTGTGTGCCACAACCCAATCCTGCATCATACTAAGGGGAACGTTCTGAAGGTTATCAATTTCTGGAGATATGCCATCTGCACACCACTCATGAATATTGTTGCAAACATCCTTTTCCCAATCGTAATAGAATGTATATGAACGGTCGGCATCAACAAATCTCCCCAACTCTTCCAATGCCCTTTGAATGGATATATCTACATTTTCTAACGGGGTGTTTATAAAGCCGGAGGCAATCTCTATCAGTAGCTTCCGAAACTTATTCTGATGGTCAATATCTACTTCAAAAATTTTTCGTTCGGTAATATCACGGGATATACCCTGAAGCCCTACAGGAGTGCCTGTTTCATCGCGAAGGAAGCTTACATGCAGCTCAAGAGGCACAATGGTTTTGTCTGCTTTATAATGTTCAACTTCAATGATGATCGTGCGGTTCTTATCAATATCCTGCTGTTTCTCTTTTTCAAGTTCGTCATCTAACAACAGTTGAATCTTTTGTAGAGTTTGAGGAGAGTAGCGCATCTCCGGGGAGATAGATAGATACTCATCCACACTAAAACCCATAATTTTTTCTATTGAGGGACTTATATAGGTGGTGTCAAAATTCAGATTGGTCCGCCATACTATATCGGATATTTGAGTAGTTATCTGTTTGAATTTCTCAAATTCACGATGGTTTTCTCTCTCTTGGTTGAGCCTGTCCTGTAATATGCCTGTTATATCGGTAAAAATGGTTGTCAAATACCCTTTTTGAGTCGAAAGCACCTGCACTTTATACCATCTGTTTAACGGCTCAAAATGCTGCTCAAACTCTTTCTCTCCCCCATTAAGGGCAACATAGTCATAATGAGAGGTAAAGTCGAAACTACTCTCCTTAATACCGGGTATAACCTCGCATACCGTTTTGCCGATAACATCGGCCGCCTTTAACCCGGTAAATCTCTCAAAAGCAACATTTACCTCAAGAAACTCATAATCCTCAGGCTCTCCTTTACCATCAAAAATTGTTTTATAGTAAGCATATCCGAAAGTGGCATTTGCAAGAATAGATCTATATGTCTCTTCATTCATCGCTTTTTATTTACGCATTATCCAACATTTTTTTGCCACTTTAACAGCATTGAGAGTATCTCTTCTTTATTGATTGGCTTAGATATATAGTCGCAAAATCCTGATTCAAAACATTTTTGCCTATCACTTGACATCGCATAAGCTGTCTGAGCAATTATTTTTGCATTCGGATTGAGTTTCAAAATCTCGGCAGTAGCCTTATAGCCATCCATAACCGGCATTCTTATATCCATAAGAACAATATCAATCTCATTTTTCTGATATTGGGAGATGGCTTCTGACCCATTTGCAGCCCACAACAAATTTAATTGGAATTTCCTTAAAACCTGTCGTAGAAACTCAAAATTAACCGGCTCATCCTCTACAATTAAAATTGTATGGTCTTTAAAATCACTCAAATCACTCTTTGGTTGCAAACTCCTCTTGCTCGATTTGGGATCTGCTTTTTGGAAAGGAATATTAAACGTAAATGTCGTCCCTTCCAGCTCCTTCGATTCAACTTTTATATCCCCTCCCATAAGCTTGATAATTCCACTCGAAATTGCCAACCCCAAACCCGTCCCATCATACTTAGCATTGTCCGGTTGATCAAGACGTTGAAAGCGTTCAAAAATAATGTCGAGCTTATCACTCGGCATTCCAATTCCTGTATCTTTTATAAATACTACTAAACTCTTGTTTTCGATACTGAAGCCAAAATCAATACCTCCTTTCTCTGTGAATTTTAAAGAGTTTCCTAATAAATTGACAATAACCTGCTGCAATCGGGCACAATCTGTTTTTATCACTAACTCTTTGTGCTCAGGTGGGATATGTGCAACAATATTAATATGATCCTTGTTTTTTGTGTTTTTGATCTGATTAAAAGTGGTCTCCAATTCAGTAAAGAGCTTTGACAATTGACAATCAGAAGTTACAATATTTAACTCCCCTGCCTCAATTTTAGATATCTCAATTATATCATTAATTAAATTGAGCAACTGGCTAGAACTGTTTTCTATAACACTTGTGTACATTGCCTTAGTCTCTGCATCCAGGTCCTCCTGCTTAAGCAGAGATGCAAAACCAACAATTCCGTTTATAGGTGTACGTATTTCGTGGCTCATGTTTGCCAGAAACTGGTTCTTGTAAATATTGGCTGTCTCCCCCCTTTTAATGGCCTCTTTAAGAATAATCTCCAATTGCTTTTTTTGAGTAACCTCAACAACAACTCCCCCTGCAATTATATTTTCACCATCCTTGCTTATTATTTTCCCAATATCATGGAACCACTGGTACTCTTCACTTCTATTTCTAATCCGGTACTCACAATCATAAATATCTCTATCACCACTAAGCATATCTCCGAAAGCATCCATAGTTTTTTGATAATCATCCGGATGAATTATTTTTGTAAAGTCGGTGTAGTGTCTAAACTCCTCCGGATTAAGACCCAACATTGTTACTTTATTCTTACTAAAAAAAACATCTCCGGATGGTAACTCCAGCTCCCACCAGGCAATATTACCTGCTTCAAGTGCTGCAGATAGTCTTTGCTCAGCATCAGAGAGTTTAGTAGCAGTACTCTTAAGAGTGTTTATATTTATAAATGTGATTAGAACGCCATCAATTTTTTTATCAGATGTTACAAAAGGCTTAATACGTTTAAGATACCAATTCCCTTCACTATCCTGAATCTCGTTTTCTGTAGAGACCAGCTTTTCGAGAGCAGTTTTCGAATCATTAATTATCGATTGCCTGACACTATCCGGGAAACTTGAGGCAAATGCTATTATCGATCGACCCATGTCACTCTCTTCGAGCTTAAATACCCGCTTTATCTCCGGTGTAAATTTCCTGATATTAAGGTCGGTATCTAAAAAGAGTGTCCCAATTTCTATACTGTTAAGCAGATTGTTTACGTCGTTATTTAAATTTGCAAGCTCCTTGTTCTTCTCCTGAAACTCCGAATTTACTGTGTAGAGCTCTTCGTTAACCGACTGTAACTCTTCGTTAGAGCTCTGCAACTCCTCATTTGACGACATCAGCTCTTCGTTAGAGCTTTGCAACTCTTCGTTACTGGCCTCAAGCTCCTCAACCACATTTTGCAACTCTGCCTTCTTCTCTTTGAGTTCATACTCAAGATCATCTAATCTCTGTCTAGAAAAATCGGACAAATCATTATCTTTAAGCACAATCTGCTCCTCGGCTTTTTCTCGAAGGCTATCCCCGAATTGAATCAAAAATATCTCTTCTGCACTATCAAATCCTGTGGCAATCTCAAAAAACAAATCTGTATGAACTTGTTCTTCTCCTACAGTACATAACAGGTTCTGAATGCTCAGACTTTTACGTTTTTCAACAACCTGGCGAATCCCGTTTCTAATAATGCTTGCCAGTTCGGCTCCTATCATTCCAAGCAGATTGTTAGAATAGAGACCATCGTTTTGACTCAGCCATTTTTTAAAATCCCCTTGTATGAAGAGTATTGTAAACTCCTTGTCAATAAATACTGATACAGGGGAGTGTTTTTTACTTAAAAACTTATAAAAATTGGTTTCGTTAAGCTTGGGAGTAAACTTAGTTTTGGCTTGAGTAGTTATTGATTCCTGTGCAAATTCAAATCTGTTAATCGACTGATTATCTTCTGCCCTGGATGATGGCAGACTTCTAAAGTTCTCATTTATATTCTGGAATATTTTCCATTTGGTATCTACTATTTTAAAGTGCTTCCCAACTGAGCCTAACGATTCGCTGTTACCGAGAAAAAGGAATCCATCCTTATTCAAAGCGTACTGAAAATTATCGAGTACCCCTTTTTGAGTTACACTGGTAAAGTAGATCAGAAGGTTTCTGCAAGAAATCATATCCATTCGGATAAAGGGGGGATCTGCAGTTACATCGTGTTGCGAAAAGACAATCTTCTCACGTATTCGCTTAATTATCTGTATCTGATCTCCTGTTTTAAAGAAGTAGTCTTCAAAGAACTCATTGTCAATTTCGGCAAAGTTATTGACGGGATAACAACCAGTGCTTGCTCTCTGTAATGCTCGTTTATCAATATCGGTTGCAAATATTTTAAAGTCGAGGTTACTTTTGGTGTCCCTTATAAAACGGTCAAAAAGGATTGCAATTGAATAGGCCTCTTCTCCGCTCGAACATCCCGGCGTCCATATACGTATCATCTCCGGTGATCTCTTGCTCTGACAAATAACAGGAATCACTTTGTTGCGTAGAATTGCAAACGCCTCTTTGTCACGAAAAAAACTTGTAACTCCAATCAGGAACTCCTGTTTTAAAGCATTTTTTTCGCTCTCTTTCTCTTTGAGAAAGTTATAATACTCATTGAGATTGGTAAAATTGTGAAGACTCATTCGCTTTTCGAGTCTTCTTAGCAAGGTGTTATTCTTATACTTTTTGAAATTTATCCCAGTATAGTTATGTATTTCGGTTAAGATTAATTTATAGATAGTCTCGACTTCGCCCTCTGTTGTTATCTCGGGTAAAATATCGAGTCGCTTTTGTGTAAACTGAATTATTCTATCTGCCAATCCTTTAGGTGGTAAGATAAAATCCGGGAGATTAGTATAAATTGCAGAATTTGGCATACCGTTAAATTGTGCCGATTCTGGGTCCTGAACCAGAATAGTTCCGCCAGTCTCTTTTATTGTCTTAATTCCTCGTGACCCATCGGATCCTGTTCCTGAGAGAATTACACCAATAGAACGATCTTTGAAATATTCGCCAAGCGTATGAAAAAATATATCGATTGGTAAATTCAAATGATCTTTGGGGGCTTTGTCGATTAAATAAAGTCGATTATCCTTTACGACTAAATTCTTATTACGCTGATTCAAATAGATGCAATTGGGCTTGATCTCCTGATTATTTGCAGCAGTAAAAATCTCCATTTTGGTGTTCTTTGCCAGCAATTCCGGCATTAAACTCTTAAAATCCGGCGACAAATGCTGAACAACAATAAATGCAATTCCGCTTTGATCGGTCATATTATTAAAAAATTGCTGAACCGCATCAAGACCACCTGCCGATGCACCAATTCCAACAACATAAAAATCATTATTAACCTCCATAAAACATAGCTTTGTTTAGTACATAAAAATAAATAAAAAAAGTTAATTATCCCTACCACCTGTATCCCTGTATACTCATAATGAGGCGATGGAAACAAGCGCCAGCACGTACATATGCTTAAATATTTGTTTTTGTAGTATCACTCACACTGTGAGGCCCCGTCCGTAAGATTTATTAGGCATATTTTATGCCTTATCTCTTGATAGTTTATTCGGGAATGCAGGATTCAAAGTTAGATAAGAATTGTGTTTCATATAACCAACCGGAAAATCAGTGGCACTATCAAATTCCAATTATCTTCTTATCAACAACTTCAATGTTTGAATTTAATTTTTTAAGGTGAAGTATAAACTCTTCTTTGTTATAGGGAGCAACTGGGAAAAAGGATGTTGGCGGAACTCTTATTAAAAGCCGTTTGACCTTTCCTTTCTTAGTTTTATATCTCTCTATCGATGAGATCTGCCTAATATCCAACACTTTTTTCATGCTTTTAATGGTAAGTGTCATTTTGTTTTCGTCAATAGAGTATTTGTCTAAAATATTTCTATAAACTAAAAAAATCACATTTAAAGAATTCAATCCTAGAACAATATACATTGCACTTCCATACCATTTCCAATCAAACACGAAGCTTAAGGCGAGCACAACAACCAAAAAAATTAAAAATAGTGTAAGAATTCTTATAAAAGTCTTACGATCTCTGACCGGAGTGTAAATGTATAGATTTTCCATTTTCGAATAATTTTTGTGCTCTAAAACTGTATCTAAAGCAACGTTTGATTGGTAATATTTAGGGATGAAGATACACAAAAAACCTTTTCAATAAAGCTAACCAGATTTGCGAAAACAATCAGTAACCATCTCCTGAGCCAGATACTTACTGTATGCATATCCCGACATATGCTTTAATTTTTTCACAAAACTATTGCCTACAATAATAAGAGAAAAGAGATCTGCAACCAGCTGCACAATAACAGCGTGAATTGTCAAAAAGGGGCCTTGAACTGCGTTTAGTGATTATTATTCTATCGACTCCAAAGCTCTCCCAAGCCTTTTTATACCCTCTTCAATTTCGGCTTCGTTACTTTTTGCTATAGAAAGTCGGATATACCTATCATTTGGGGCACCAAAAAAGAAGTTTTTGCCATCTATAACCTTAACCCCGTATTTTAGAAAGTGCTCTTCTATATTAACGTCGGTCTTTATCTCCAACTTAATCCATATTAAAAAACCACCAAGGGGTTCATCCCAGGATGCTTTATCTTTAGGTAGATATGCTTTAAGTGATTTTAAAGCTACTTTCATTCGTTTGCGAAATGCTCGCATACATTTTCGGATGTGCAGCTCGTATTGACCGGATTTGCAATACTTATACATTAAAAGTTGGCTGAATGTATTTGTCGATAAATCAAAAATGGTTTTTAGGGCAGTAAGTCGATTAATACACTCCATATCTGCAATAATCCATCCTAACCTTAGCCCGGGAGCTAAAATCTTTGAAAAAGTACCAAGATAGATTACAATTCCGTTTGTATCTATAGACTTTACCGGTAAATGAACCTTGCCAAAATATTTCAGCTCCTCTTCTATACTATCTTCAATAATCAAAATATTGTTATCCTCGCAGATATTAATTAACTCCTCTCTCTTTGCCTGGGACATAGTTATGCCGGTTGGGTTTTGGAAAGTAGGCGTTGTAATTAATAGTTTTAGTTTGGTTTGTGATGTGATTTTTTTCAAAACTTTCAAATCCAAACCATCTGAATGCATTGGAATCTCATACACTTTACAGCCGTAGTATTTGACCAAAGGGATAAGCATAGAGTAGGTTGGTGTTTCAACTGCAATAGAGTCCTCTTTGCCAACGAAAGATTGAAAAATTAACTGGAGTGAATTTTGTGATCCGCTAGTAATTAGGACATTATCTGCCTCTACATTCACACTGTGCAAACGCATATGCGAAGCGATGGCCTCTCTTAGAGGTTTAAAGCCCATTGAATTGCAGTATCCAAAAATGTTTTGCTCTTTTTCTTCGAGTGCATCACGAAAACAAGATGTTATCACTTTTTTGCTGATGAGTCTCGGGTCAGGTTCCAGCCGTTGAAAACTAATAACATCTACATCTGCCTTAGTATCTTTTCTATAGCTGTTTAGATTGTCTATAAATAAGTTGTTATCGCCAATAAAGTGGTTACTCCAAAAATCATCCCTTTCACTCTTTTCGGAGTTTATCTGTTTAATTGATTTGCGCTTACGCACTTTTGTGTACGAACCCGGAGTGCTCTCAAAGTATCCCAGCGACCATAGCTCCTCGTAGGCTCTTACCACTGTAGAGCGATTGACGCCTAACGACGAAGCTAGTTGACGGGTAGAGGGCATAATAAAACCCTGAGCCAAATCTTCATTATCTATTAGATCCCTTATTTGATTTACAATCTGGTCGAAAAATGTTTCACTCTTACTCTTATCTAAATTTAGTATCATTGCTATCTATATTGGATGGGTAAATATAGTAATTAATTGGATGTTTTTGCTCACTCAATTACTCTCTATTTTTGTCAAAAAAAGAGGAGAGCATTTTGATATTATCTGGATGCAAAAATCTATCGCTTAGAAATAACATATGGAAAACCAAAGAGAATTTAAGAACACCTGGGATACTCAATCAGCGGCATTATCCTACTCCAAACTAGAATTCCCTAACACCTATTATTTGGCTTACAGGGATTTATCCGAGATCATTTTAAAGCACACAAAGATTGGCCGCGCTATTGATTTTGGTTGTGGTGTTGGTCGCTCAACCAGGTTTGTGTCAAAATTAGGTTTTAAAACTATTGGTATAGATATCTCTCCCAATATGATTCAAGTTGCCAAAGCCGTAGACCCTAAAGGAGAATATCAACTGGTTAGCGATTGCAATTACAGCCACTTAGGCAAAGGAGAGTTCGATCTGGTCTCCTCAATATTCACTTTTGATAATATCGCCGGATGGGAAAAAAGAACCGGTATTTTGGTAGAATTAAGCAATCTGCTATCGCAAGATGGCAGAATCATTTGCCTGGACTCTACCCCAGAACTATACGTTAATGAGTGGGCATCATTTACAACAAAACCTTTTCCGGAAAATGCATTTGCAAAAACCGGCGATATAGTTTGTGATATAGTATTGGACGTTGAGGACAAAACTCCATGTGAGGATATCTACTGGACCAATGCAGATTACCATAAGCTATTCGGATTGGCAGGATTGGAGGTAGAAGAGACCTACAGACCATTGGGCTATAGCAACGAACCGTTTAAGTGGATTAGCGAGAAAGAGATTGCACCGTGGGTAATATATGTGCTTCGTCTTGCCCCCTAAACAGTCATTATCTCTCTCTCCTTTACAGAAAGAGTCTCATCTACCCTTTTGTTAAAACTGTCTGTCTCTTTTTGGATTGCTGCCTCGCCATCCTTTGCCACATCCTCCGGAAGACCATCTTTCTGATACTTCTTAAGAAGCTCAACTCCGTCGCGACGTGCATTGCGAATGCTTATCTTTGCAGTTTCACCTTCACCTTTAACCCTCTTAACCAAATCTTTACGCCTCTCTTCTGTTAATGGCGGAACATTTATACGAATATGCTCTCCGTTGTTTTGCGGAGTAAAACCAATATTTGCAGCCATGATAGCCCTCTCAATGGGTGCAATCATCTTCTTGTCCCATGGCTGAATAAGCATGGTCTTGGCATCGGGAGTAGTAATACTGGCAACCTGAGGAACAGGAGTAGGAGTTCCGTAATAGTCAACAACCACATTGTTAAAAACTGCCGGATTAGCCTTACCCGCACGATAGGTCTTCAGCTCCTCTTCCAGGTGCATCAGAGCTTTTTCCATTCTCTCCTTTGCTGCCTCTATAACCTCTTTCTGTTTACTTATATCCATATCTGTTTGTATTTATTAAATCAATTTGTGAAACAAAATATCCCTTTATGAAACTACTGTCCCGACATCTTCTCCCTCAATAACTTTAAGAAGATTTCCCTGACAATTCATATCAAAAACCACTATAGGTATTTTGTTCTCCTTACAAAGGGCAAAGGCTGTAAGATCCATGATCTTAAGATTATCTGCCAGCGCCTTATCGTAGGCCAGGTTCTTATACTTAACTGCAAAAGGGTCCCTCTCCGGATCGGCAGTATAGACACCATCTACCCTTGTCCCTTTAAGTAGTGCAGCTACCCCAAGCTCTGCAGCCCTAAGGGCAGATGCCGAGTCGGTTGTAAAGAACGGATTGCCTGTCCCTCCGGCAATAATTGCAACACCGCCACTCTTCATAAGCAGAGCAGCTTTGTCCCTCACATAGTAACGCGCAAAGGGCTCCATAGGTGTAGCCGTAAAGACCTCTGACTCTACACCATAATCTTTTAAGAAAAGAGAGAGGGCAATACTGTTAATAACTGTGGCAAGCATACCCATCTGATCTCCCCGAACCCTGTCGAAACCCTTCCCGGTACCCGATAATCCCCGAAAGATATTACCCCCGCCTATCACAACAGCAACCTCAGTTCCCATGGCAACCACATCGGATATCTCCTTTGCATAACGGCCTATAACCGCTTCGTCCAGCCCCTTTCCATCATCTCCCCCCATGCTCTCTCCGCTAAGCTTAAGAAGCACTCTATTGTATCTCATTATATATGTTTTTAAGCAATTACCACTCCCCTTTTTCCGGTTTTTCAATCAAACAAAAATAGCTAAAGATTATGAAAATACCAAGCAAGAGCTTATCTTTGCGACACCGTAAAGCACCCTAACTTAACCGGACACTCTCCAAAGAATTATTAATTAATAAGCAATACAATGGGAAATATTTTGACGTCCTCTATTGGCAGAAAGCTCATTATGAGCATCTCCGGTCTTTTCCTGATTTTCTTTCTCCTTATCCACCTTCTTGCCAACTCTGCATACCTTTTTGGGCCTGATGCCTTTGATGCAGTCATTGAATTTATGGGATCGCCATTTATTGTGGTGATGGTTCCGGCACTTGCCGCCGGCTTTATTATTCATATTGTTTATGCTGTCTATCTAACCCTTTACAATAGAAGAGCACGCGGTTCGGAGAGATATGAGGTTAACAACAGGGCTGAGACCGACTCTTGGGCATCTAAAAATATGTTTGTACTAGGGATTATCATTGGCGGTGTTCTCGCATTTCACCTCAACCACTTTTGGGCAAAGATGCAGTTGGCAGAATTTATCGGCGGCCACGCAGAGAATGGGAACATCCTGATGGAGACAACCTTTTCAAATATCTGGATAGTAATTTGTTACCTGATATGGTTTGCAGCTCTCTGGTTTCACCTTACACACGGCTTTTGGAGCGCGTTTCAGACAATAGGGGCAAACAATAATAAGTGGTTGGGCAGATTAAAGACTATCTCATATATCTATGCGACCTTTATTGCTGTAGGTTTTAGCATAATTGCAATTTTTGCATACCTGCAGTCTCAGGGAGTTATCTGACAAATCAGTTTGTGAACCTTGCCTTTGTCAAAGCTCATCTAAAAAGGGCCCTTATTATTCGGTCAGATTGAAAGAGTTTATCCGGCGGTATTCTTATATAATCTCCCTCCTGAACAAGGTCGCCCCTGTCAAGCAATTGACAGACAATATGGTAGAAGCTCTCCGGTACAACATAATCGCCTACACCCGGTGCATTAAAACCGTTCGCCAATCCTACCATCTTAATTCCCTTTACTCTTCTCAATGAGAGCATTATATACTCATTGAACCTCTCCCTGTCACCTATAGCCTCACTTTTACGAGTAAATTTTCTACTCTCTGCAGAGGCAAGATACTGTTTGAGAGAGGAGGGGTTGCTGTAACGAATCTTACCGTCAAAAGAGTGGGCAGATGGCCCAAATCCCAAATAAGGGGTAAAATCCCAGTATGAGCTATTGTGGCGTGACTCCATACCCGATTTACAAAAACTGGAGATCTCATACTGAATGTACCCGGCATCGCTGAGCATCTTTTGGAGCAGTGAGTACTGCTCGTATGACTCCTGGTCTGGAAGCGAGTTGTAATTTCCTCGCTCATAATCTTTGTAAAGCAGAGTTCCGGGCTCCACACCAAGCTGATATGCAGATATATGCTCTGGAGATAACTCTATTGCAGATATGATATTTTCTTGCCACTCCCTGTGAGATAGTGCCTCAAATCCAAAA
>JAUYTB010000098.1 GCA_030695305.1 Bacteroidales bacterium | reverse complement strand
ACGCTGAAACCTTAAGCTCGAATTTATATGCTGCTGCAAATTCTTTATCGCAGATCATTTCACTGACAGTTGACGCGAACAGTGAATTCGGTAAAATGGCAAACGTTATTAGTTCAATTATTGGCAATTTAGGAAACGCAACCGAATCACTAAGTAAAGCATTCAAGGTAGTAGGCACTGACACCCTTACCGGAAAAAAGACCTATGACATTGATTTTGCCTCTGGTCTGGCTGGATTCACTTCAATAGCCAGTATTGCGTTCACAGTAACCGATATGCTGGACAAACAGTTTGGAGTTCAAAAACGTATCGCAGATATTGAAAAGGCAAGGGCAGAATACAATACCAGTATAGGTATTTTGATTGATGAACTGAATGAAAAACTGGCGAAGCAAATGGAGCTTTTGGAAAATATGCCAAAAGGTCAATCCTTCAGCCCTACTTCAATCGCTTTGAGAGATTCAATGAAAGAAGCTCAAAAACAGTTGGAGCAATTTAAGTTTACACTTCAAAACACTCCAAAAGAAATTGATATTAAGCTGGATATTGGTTACATAAAATACGTTACTGGTATTACCGACAATCTTGAAGCTTTGCGTAAAGCATTTGCTGATGGTATTATTTCACAAGAGCAATACGATTTAGGAGTTGAGTATATCAACTTGATTGAAGATGGTGCAAAAAGGCTAAATGACCTTCAAAAAGAATATCAGGAATATATCACTGGCACAACATCCAGTGCCTTGGTAGATGAAATTGCCCGAATGTTTGAGGAAGGCAAGATTATGACTGCAGATTTTGCTGACAGTTTCGAAAGTTTAATGAAAAAAGCAATCCTTCAGGGACTGAAGATGAGGGTGCTTGAACCTATGCTGAACTCATGGCTTGAGGAATTTTCAAGAGGTATCATGGGAGGTGGAATGAACTCTGAATCTTGGATGGCTCAGATGATGATGGGACTGCAAGATGTTGGGGAGGCTGGAAATGAATTTTGGGAAAATGCCATGTCCTTTATTGAAAGAGTTTTTCCTGATATCAATGATGCTAATAACACTACACTTTCCGGCAACATCAAAGGTATTACTGAACCGACAGCCGGTATCCTGGCAGGCCAAATGAATGCTATCAGAATGAACCAGGCGCATGCATTGACTTTGATGGACAACCAACTTCTTGAACTATCAAAGATTGAATACAATACAAGAAACAATCTGTACATCAAAAGAATTTACGATTTGATTCAATCTAATCAAAACAATTCAGTATTACGAAACAGAGCTAGCGGAGGAAGTTAAAATGGCATTTGTAATTTACAAAATCGGAAATACCGATATTTCTTCTTTAAAAATTTATGTGACAAACGGCTCTGGTTACATAGATTTTCCAAAACGCAAAATTCCTTACAGGCATGAATGGCTTGATGAAGATGGAGAAGAAGTTGAGCTTGGAGATTATAAAGCTGAAGCAAGAGAAATCAAATTAGAATGCATCGTTTTAGGCACGACTATCAATGATGCATATACAAAAATCAACTCCCTTATAAGCCTTATAGATCAGTCCAGTTTTGTAAGGCTTGAAATTATTTATGATTATCCCGCTGTTGGGCAAACCGGCCCAACAAGTAAATTTCAATTTGATGTTTTCAGAGAAGAACCTGTAAAGGTTGTAAAGAAACTCCGGAAAACAGGTAACGCCTGGACTTTTACTCTTATCCTGAAAGACGCATGCACCGGGATAGCTAATCACGTAACAACAGGAGGAGCTTCTTCATAATGAATACATTGACAATACATACAGCGACAGGAAGTGTAAGCGTCAATCTCAAATCTAATTCCGAGATAGTAAAGAGGCTATTGGAAGAAGATGTTGTTAAGGTGTTTTTTGAATCTAGCAATCCTGTTCCTCTTGGAATAGGTGATCATTGTGTTGTTTTTGGCCGCAAGTATTTAATCAATACGACCCCGATTGAAAAAAAATACTCCTCAAATTTATTTGAGTATGAAGTTACTTTTGAGAGTGTTATCTATGACTTATCTAAGGTCGCTTTATTGGATGTTGATGCAACCGGCATCCATTTTTCACATGAATTCTTTTTAATAGGCAATGTAGATACATTCAGAGTATTAATCGAAACAAATCTTGAAAGAGTTTATGGAGTAGATAAATGGACTGTTATTAATCAGGGTGTACCGACTGATAAAGTAGTCAATCTTTCAT
>JAUYTB010000083.1 GCA_030695305.1 Bacteroidales bacterium | reverse complement strand
TTTTGTACTCACCGGCAAGCTCTCTCTCCAGAGGATCTGATGTCTCTGAATTGAAAAAGAGCTTCTCCCAGTCTAGTCTTTTGGAGGCATTAGCAGAGAAGCGCACCATCTTCTCTCTTGTAGAACGTTTTGAAGCAGGGTAGCCGATTAGCACCAGCCCGGGAACAACGTACCCCTCCTTTGTGACAATATCGTTAAAATAGTCATGATCAAAATACCCAATCCAGCAGGTCCCAAGCCCAATCTCGGTTGCTTTGAGGACCAGCTTCTGCATCCTGTAACCGTAGTTAACCCTCTCAAAAGGATCATTTTTTGTGATCCCAAGCAGATAGCTGTTATTCCCCTGTATAGCACCGTATAAGAGCTTCATCTTCTTCTCCTGCGGACCCTTTTCAAGAAGGAATATCTTCTCACCTGCATCACTATCACTTAATAACCCGCATCCATTCTCATCAATAAAATCACCAAGAACCCTCTTGAGCTCCGCCGAAAGATACTCCCCCGTAAAAGTTCGGGTTGAGGTTCTCTTTTTAATAACGTCTAATATATTCATAAATATTTGTTGAAAATAGGGGCCAGACCCCAATTGTTTTTTGGGGTCTGATCCCAACTGTTAATTCCCCGTAATGGTATATCCACATTTGCATGCAAGGTCCACAACCCTTGGCAAGGTCACCCTTTTCCGATTTGGTAGACTTTGAAGCCAATTGCAGATAGTTTGTCTTTATCTACGATTGTGCGCCCGTCAAATACAAATGCCGGTTTCTTCATGTTGTCAAAAATTCTTTGCCAGTCATAAGTTCTAAACTCATCCCATTCGGTAAGGATTGCAATTGCATGAGAATCGCGGCAAGCTTCGTAAGGATCTGCTTCTGCCTTTAAGCGCCTGGCATTCTCTTCGTTACTGCGAGTAGCCAGATGTTCAAGATCGCTATACATCTGAGACTGAGTAACCTTTGGATCGTAAGCAGATATATTGGCAGTCTCATCTATAAGATAATCTGCAACATACATAGCAGCCGTCTCTCGGGTGTCATTTGTATCCTTTTTGAAAGCCCATCCCAGAAAAGCAATCTTTTTATCTGCAACTGTATTGAAAAGCGAAGTGACAATATTCTCGGCAAATCTCCTGCGCTGGTAACTATTGATAAGCAAAACCTGCTCCCAATAATCGGCAACCTCATTTAAACCAAGAGTTGAGGCAATATATACCAGATTCAGGATATCCTTCTGAAAGCAAGAGCCACCAAAACCCACCGAAGATTTGATAAACTTAGACCCAATCCTGCTATCAGCCCCGATAGCGCGAGAAACCTCCTCTACATCTGCTCCCGTTTTTTCGCAGATAGCGCTCATTGCATTTATAGATGAGACGCGTTGGGCTAAGAAAGCATTAGCAGTGAGTTTAGAGAGCTCAGATGACCAGAGGTTTGTTTTTATGATTCTTTCTGCCGGTAGCCAGTGCTCATAAATTGCAGCAAGAGAATCAATTGCCTCTCTACCATCAGCCGTTGAGTGGTCACCTCCAATTAGCATCCTGTCGGCATGCTGAAGATCATTTACAGCTGTACCCTCGGCTAAGAACTCAGGGTTGGAGAGAATCTGGAACTTAATCTGGTTTCCGGTATTCTCAAGAATTGTTTTTATAGTCTGTGCTGTCCGAACAGGAATCGTACTCTTTTCCACGATAATCTTCTCCTCTGTAGCAACATCAGCTATCTTCCTGGCGCAAAGCTCAATATACTTTAGATCTGCCGCTTTACCCTTACCCTTACCATAAGTTTTTGTAGGGGTATTTACAGATATAAAGATCATCTGTGCCTCTTTGATTCCTTTATCTATATCGGTAGAAAAGAAAAGATTGCGACCCCTAACTTGAGCAACAATCTCTTTAAGACCAGGTTCGTAAATTGGGAGATTATCTAAATCTTCGCCATTCCAATCATTTATACGCGCAGCATTAACATCTACAACTGTAACTTTTATCTCCGGACAGTTGTGAGCAATCACTGCCATTGTCGGGCCACCAACATAACCGGCACCGATACAGCAAATATTAGTAATTTTTTTCATAAGGTTAGTTTAAATTTTGCACTCAAATTTACAAATAAAATGAGACCTTGGCAAGGGTTGTGGAGAGGGACCTTGGCAAGGGTTGCGGACTTTGACGACTTTTGTGGCTAAATAGAGTTATTTCCCGGGTTTTTACGGTTATTTCCCACCCATAGCTGCCTGCCTTTTATGGGGCGGCAGCTGTGAGAATAACCGAAACCCGAGAATAACTCTGGCAAAGCGCCTCCTCTTCCACCGATAATTTCTTAACCTAGCCAGTCTCACAGCAGGAACGCCATTCTCCCCACGGGCTAATTCAGCTCTGAGATTATTTGCTATCTTATTGCTATACAATAAGTTAAGTTAAAATCCTAAAAAGGGCTAACTCCTTGATATTATGCAAAAAGGCAAATAATCTCAGAGCTGAAAGTGCTAGGTGTAAAAGAAGCTTTCCTGCTGTGAGAATCCACATTTGGATGCAAGGTCCGCAACCCTTGCCAAGGTCTCCCTTATAGCAATCTAATTATGTTGGTTGTTGCGTATAGTAGTGTGGAAAAGAAGGTTATCATACTCCAGTTGACCTCTTTTGGCTCTTTTATATAGAGTGTATCTCCGGGATAGATGTAGATTACTTGCGAATGTGGGCTATTGTTAAAGTAATCTTTGATGCGAACATCCTGAGTGGTTCTATCTGCCCTTATTATTACAATTTTACGGGCTTTTTTCATGCTTTTTATCCCTCCGGCCATACCTATTACGTCAAAAATATCGGTGGGTTGGAATAACATATATTGCCCCGGTTTGTTGACGTATCCGAATACGTTTATGGTTTCGCCGTATATTTTTTTTACAAAAACTGTTACGATAGGGTTAACCAGAAACCTGTTAAGGGCAGTGGTCATGGTATCTTTGAGCTGTACTGATGTCATCCCTGCCGCTACTATGCTGCCCAGTCCGGGGTATTGGATGGTGCCGTCGGGAAGTACAGTGATATTGGAGATCGAGAACTCCGGATGCTCCATTACCATTATGTCTAGGACATCTCCACGGGATATTATGAAGTTACTCTGTGCATTTATGTTGCCATAAAAGGATAGTATCACAGTAAGTGTTGTCAGCAGCTGTTTCATAGCTATATAGGTTATTAATAAATAGTCATTTTGCTTTCCCCCCTGTGCTGGAGGTTCTCTCTTATCTCCTCTCTCTTTAACATCTCATAAGATGGAGTGTCCGGGTAATAGAGAAGAGATTCTCCATCCTCTTTGAAATATCCCGGTAGTTTGCCGTAGGTAA
>JAUYTB010000074.1 GCA_030695305.1 Bacteroidales bacterium | reverse complement strand
ATGAACAGGAGGAATTCTTAAAGGAAGTTGCATCACAAGGCTATGCCACTGCAACGGTTTGGAGTTTTGATGAATTTAGTGATGTCATACTTAATTATTTAAGCGATGGACGTTAGTGCATATGCTATACCTGGCATATCTATTTCTGATGAAATGATCATCGAGTCTGTCTCTAAGGTTTATGGGATCAGCTCAAAAAATCTTCTCATACCAACTCGCAGGCGAAATATCACTGAGCCAAGACAGATAGCTTTATTTCTGATCATTGTCATTGGCCGCAAAGGAACAAGATACATTGAGAACCATTATCCATTTGATCATTCAACAGCCGATTATAGCATCAAAACTGTGAAGTCACTTTACCAGACAAGTAAGCAATACCGGCAAAATGTCACGGCAATACTGGATGATCTTTCTCTACCAAATGAGGACAGGGAAATAATTACCCGGTTCATGAGATCGAAGATAAATTGGAATGACTTTAAAAGTAATCTATGAAAATAATAGTTGTAGTTCCGGACGATCAGTCAAGACATTTCCTCTCTGAAATTATGGCCATTAAAGAGGTTGATAAGCAGATCATTGTCATTGATGATAAACCCCCAGTAAAAGAAGTGTTAGAAGAAATTACTGAATTAAAAATAATGATTACTCCCCGTCCTGAAATTGAGTATCAATGTATTGGAGTATCCAATGAACGTGATATGCGAAAAAGAGAACGCCAAGAATGGAAATACAGACAAAAACACTATCAACATAGAAAATAATTAACATTTAAAAATTTGAAACAAATGAATATAGAAGAACTAAATGCTTCATTAACAGTTGAACAGCGCAGTGTTTTACACACGTTGTTATGTGAAGTTCGTGATGGATTAACGAAAGAAATTGTTGATTGTAACAATTATTTACATGAACGAAATGATTACGGACAAACACATAGAAGTGATGATAAATGTGAAATAATTTCTTTTACACGAGGCAAATCAGTAGGTGCAGTAATAGGTAGGGATAGACTTGATAAGGTGATTAATAATTTCACACAACGTAAATAATAAAAACACCTGCAGTATGAAAGAACAAATGTTACAAATACTCACAGAAGTATCAAAAGGAGAACAAAGCCCTGTATTAGCCCAAATTGAGGTATTGGGTTGATTTAGTATTAA
>JAUYTB010000042.1 GCA_030695305.1 Bacteroidales bacterium | reverse complement strand
CCAATAACGGATGCAGACTTCTGGGATCTTCTAGACTTCCTGTTACTGTAGAGGATGTGGAGAGGGAGATGTCAGCAGATTAGCCTTAGTTATATCGAAACGGAAATTCGCAACTCTAAAAAACATACATTTAGACTTTTTTATTTAATGAAAAACTTAAAACTCTCCGGCATAGCTGCCAGGTTAACAGCTTTTGCCATACTATCTCTGTTTGTGTTATCCTGCTCAAAAGAGAATATCATTATTGTTCCGGGTAAGTCGGACTATAACAATATTACTTCATTTTCATTCGATAAAAAGGATAATCCCTCTCTTACGGAGGATTGTACCTCATATATGTCCGGAAATATACTCTATATTTCAGTACCTCCGGGTGCTTCACTAAGTTCGTTAAAGCCTGCGATTGCAGTCTCTCCAAATGCAACAATAAAGATCAACGGGACAGCTGTTACAGGTAGTTTGCCAACCTTTGATTTTACAAACATTGTTAAGGTAGTTGTAACCTCTGAGTCGGGGAAAAACAGAGAGTATAAGATTCTTGCCCAGACTGGAAGAAAGGAGCTTGACAGGATGGTTTATGCATTTATGGATAAGTTCTCCATTCCGGGTATCTCGTTTGCAATATCTAAAAATGAGCAGATTGTATATAAAACCGGTGCCGGATTTGCAATATTGGTAGATGATACCAGAACTAAACCTAATCATCTGTTTCGGTTGGCTAGTATCTCCAAGCAGTTCACAACCCTTTGCATTATGAAGCTTCTGGAGCAGGGAAAACTAACAGTAGAGAGCACAGTTTTTGGGGCAGGCGGATTACTTGAGAGTGAATTTCCGAATAATATAACTGCCAGGGCAGCAAAGGTTACTGTTAGAAATCTCTTGGAGCATAACAGCGGTTGGACCAGTAACCCGGATCCAATGTTTACTACTAGCTTTAAGGGACAGACTCTGGATCAAAGGATTACCTATGTTTTAAACTCTACTCAAAATGAACCTGGTAGTGCCTACTCATATTTTAATATGGGTTTTGGGATTCTGGGTAAGATTATAGAGAAGTTAAGCGGAAAGAGCTATGAGCAGTATCTTAAAGAGGTTATGGCCCTTGCAGGTGTAACAAACGTACATGTGGGCGGAGATCAGACTCAACGCAGGCCCGATGAGGTTGTCTACTACTCACAGGATGGTACTAACGGGTATGGAAACGAGATGCAGGTTATTGCAGCAGCGGGGGGTGTTATTGCATCAACTGAGGAGATGCTTAAACTGCTATTTCATATTGATGGTCTGACAAGCGTCCCTGATATTATCTCTCCGGCAACCCGCACATTAATGCTAACACCATCGGCAGCCTATAACAGATATGCACTTGGCTGGAGAACAAACCACTCATTTTTCCCGGGATCTTATTATCATGGTGGCAATCTTGCAGGCACCGGAGTGATATGGGTTATGGGGCAGGGTGTGAATGCAGTTGTTCTCTGCAACTCAAGATCGTATAAAACAGGATTTGATGACGAGCTCTATGCTCTTATTAAGGATCTTATCTCTACAGCTACAGCGATGAATTTCTGATTATGCTCTGTGAGAGAGCGACATAGAGTTCGGCAATTATCATTGCGGTAGCACCCCATATGGTGTGTCCGTTAATTACGTAGCCGGGTGCATGAACCCATTCGTATGGTCCGGCCTGCACTTTGCATCTTTTGGATAGAAGTGGATCAAAGTACTTAAGCGGAATATGGATATACTCTGCAACCTCTCTCGGGTTGGGCGAATAGTTGCAGAAACCCCTGTTGATTGCAACTACCGGGTAGATTGTAAAGTTGCTGGGGGGGACATATAGTTTAGTAAGCTCCCCTGCAATCTCTATCTTTGTGCGATCGACTCCTAGCTCTTCATATGCCTCTCTGCATGCTGTAGAGGTATAGTCAGGGTCTCCCTTTTCGCATTTTCCTCCGGGAAAGGCAATCTGTCCGGAGTGAACTCCGTCGTAAGTGTTTCTCTTTATAAAGAGCAGCTCCCAGTTTAGAATCTCATCTTCATGTAAGTATTGCGCTTTTTGAGACTCTTCTCTATCTTCTTTTTGTGGAGGTGACAGCAGAATAAGAACAGCTGACTCCTTTGCATCTGAGGGAGGAGTCAGCTCCTTAATAAGTGTTATTACCCTTGGCTCAGGGGCCATCATCAGATGGGCCTCTTTGCCGGGAAGAGTTTCAGGAAGGGTTATCTTCATAAAGTGGTGTTACTCCTTTATCCCCAGACGATCCAATACAAATGCGTATTCAAAGGCGGTCTCTTTTATCCTGTCGTAACGACCTGTTGCTCCGCCGTGACCGGAGTCCATGTTTGTATAGAGGAGGACAATATTGTTGTCGCTCTTAAGCTCCCGAAGCTTTGCCACCCACTTGGCCGGTTCGTGAAACCCTACCTGTGAGTCATTCAGTCCACCTGTAGCAAGTATATTTGGGTAGTTTTGTGATATAACGTTGTCGTAAGGAGAGTAGGAGAGGATATATTTGTAGTACTCCTCTACGTTTGGATCTCCCCACTCCTCATACTCCTGTGTTGTTAGAGGTAATGAAGTGTCTAGCATTGTGTTTATTACATCTACAAAAGGTACATGGGCTACAATTGTATTAAAAAGATCCGGTCTCATATTGACAACTGCTCCCATTAAGAGGCCGCCTGCACTTCCTCCCATTGCAGAGAGTTTTGATGCAGATGTGTATTTGCCTGAGATCAGCTTCTCTGCACATGCGATGAAATCTGTGAATGTATTCTTCTTTTTTAGTAGCTTCCCATCTTCGTACCACTGCTCTCCAAGGTCACTTCCTCCGCGTATCTGGGCAATTGCGTAAACAAACCCCCTATCTATAAGGCTATAAATTGCAGGGCTAAAGAAGACATCCGAGCTGGATCCGTAACTACCGTATGAGTAGAGCATAGCCGGGTTCTTCCCGTTTTTTCTAAGCCCTTTTTTATAGACAATTGCCATAGGAATCTCAACTCCGTCGGAGGCCTTTGCCCATAATCTCTCAACTGTATAGTCGTCTGGATTGAATCCGGATGGGACCTCCTGCTCCTTAAGTATTATACTCTCTTTGCTCTCCATATTGTATTGGTAGAGTGTAGATGGTCTGTTTAGGGAGGTGTAGTTGTATCTTAGTGTGACAGCATCATACTCCGGATTGCCCCCAAGAGATGCAGTATAAACAGGTTCCGGGAAAGTTATCTCAGAGATACTGTTATTTACAAGGTCAAAGAGCCGGATCTGGTTTAGCCCGTTCTTTCTTATCTCTACTGCGATGAAATTTTTGTATAGATCAAAATCCTCTATTCTTATATCTTTATCGTGCTCCATAAAGAGAGACCATGTGCTCTTGTCTGCATGGCTGTTGATAGGGGCGGTGTATAACATTCCGTTAATATTGGTGCTGTCTTTATAGCGGATAAAGAACTTATCTTTATGATGACTTACAGAGTAATCTACCCCTTGAACTCTTGGAAGAAATAGTGTAAAGTTCCCTTTAGGATTATCTGCAGAAAGAAACTGAAACTCAGATGTAGAGGTACTTACGCTTCCAATAAAGATAAAATCATTGGTTTTGCTTTTAAATACATAGGTGTTGAATCTGCTGTCACTCTCTTCAAAGATTAACTTATCTGCCCCTTTTGATCCTAAAGTGTGGCTAAATACTCTGTATGGCCGGAGGGTGTTGTCTATTACTGTATAAAACAGTGTTTTATTGTCGTTTGCCCATGTGAAAGATGATCCCTTCTCAATAACATCAGAGAGATCTTCTCCAGTTTCAAGATTGCGGACCTTAATAGTCGCTTCTGCAAAAGAGCCGGTTTCATTATAGGAGTAGGCGGCGAGTCGATTATCCGGACTTACAGAGTACCTTGCAAATCGAAAAGCTTTTTTACCTTCGGCCATTTTGTTGACATCAAAGATTATCTCTTCCGGAGCATCTACGGATCCCTTTTTGCGACAATATACCCTGTACTGCTTACCGCTCTCTGTGCGTGAGTAGTAGTAGTAACCGTTCATAAGGGTAGGATAGCTCTCGTCGGCATCTTTGATTCTACCCATAATCTCATCGTAGATTCTCTCCTGCAGAGCTTTGGTGTGACTCATAACAGTATCTGTATATCTGTTTTCTGCTATAAGATACTCTATTACTTGCGGATTCTCCTTATCCAGAATCCAATAGTAGTTGTCTATTCTTTCAATGCCAAATTCATTGAAAACCTGAGGTCTCTTCTCTGCAGTAGGAGGTGCAGGGAAATCTGTTTGATCTGATACTTTCACTTTTTCTGTTTTACAGCCCGTAGCCAGTAAAAAAGCAATAATTACAGGCAAAATAATGACTTTCATTGTTATTGAGTTATTTAAAGTTATATTTTCTTATAAACTCCTTAAGATTATCTTCCGGAATTATGACGTTAAAGTTACCCCAAAAATCTTTATCATAGGAGTATGTCATCTC
>JAUYTB010000053.1 GCA_030695305.1 Bacteroidales bacterium | reverse complement strand
AAGCTTGAGAAACAACAGCAATCCGATTTGATGGAAATAATTGAAGACAGACACGGAAGACGATCGACGATTATTGTAAGTCAAATACCTGTAAGAAACTGGTTTGAAATAATATCTAATGAAAATATTGCCGATGCTTTTTTGGATAGACTGGTACACACTTCCTATCGTTTTGAACTCAAAGGTGAGAGTATGAGAAAAAAGTAATAATTTTGAACTGCCTAGTCAAGGAAGACGACTTATAGTGGGTGGTTATCTCCGAAAGAGCTGGGTGGTGATGCTCCGAAATATGTAGTATATGGAGAAGAGAGTGATCTTGCTTGAAAGATGGGAAGAGAAGGATAAGGAGATTGCGGACTATTACCGGGAACCTCAACGACATGAATATTTGACAAATGTGAGTGTGCAGCTCTCTGCTGTGACCTTCAAGGAGCTTTTTATGTTCATTATTGAGCAGAATGATTTTGCCTTGGCATTGGATTTCATACAGCCGAAACTTCACCTGAATAACTTGCTCCAGACGATGAAAACGATTGAAGAGTCATTGGGAGTCAAGTTTTGTAGTATTGAATTTATTGGATTATTACGTGATTTCCGTTCGGAGATTTATAAATGGGCTGCAGTATACTCTTCGAGGATAAATTCGACTATTGATAAAGAGATGGCAAAGCGGGAAATTATGACCTTCTCTTTATTATGGGATGAGAAAAGTAGAAACGAAACCCTTGGGGAGGGCTCCGGCTATTACGACACTGCCGGCAAAAGCTCATTTGAATTATCAAATTTCTTTGTTGATGAATATGACAACCAAAGCATTTTGAGAATATTCCAATATCTTAATTTCCTCAATAATCATAAGGGTGCTTCCTATATAACAAAAATCGCCTCCGTTATTGCTATTGCCTGGGAAAATAGTTTGCTGTGTGACACCTACAACAACACTCTTCAAGCGGTGTTTGATCACTTTGGCATTAGTGATAAAATCGACAATTACAAACCGGCCAGACTCCGGGGGTCAAATTATAAAGGAACAATCCCTTTGGCCCGGGCCCAGGCTTTGAAGTTCTTCGACTCTATTGACAGTCGTCTTTTGGTCTATTGACCATTTCATCCTATAGCAATGTGTGCCTAAATTTTTACCTGATTTTTACCTGATTTTTACCTGAGCAATTTGCTATTTTAGGTAATTCGCTGAACAGAAAGGATTTCTATTGTTACCTGGTTTTTTCGTGTTTACGTAAACACGAAATATTGTTGTTTCAACTCATTTTTACAGAAATTTGTAATGGGTCGGGTGATAAAATCCAAGTTATTATACTGGCTCCATACACCGAACGATACCACTACTTGGAGGTGGGTGGGGAGGGGTGCAATTCCTTAAACTTCTAATTATGGGAATTGATATGTACACTCTTGCTACTGAGTTTCCAGACATGGTAATTCAAGTAAAAGTAAGTGATCTAATTGAAGCGGCTCATGTTTTTGCAAAGGATCTTGCAGCTTCCAAGGAAATCAAAACAAAAGAACTGATGTTGCCGGATACTCTTTTAACGAAAAAAGAGGTGATGGAGTTATTGGGTATTGGAGAAACCACCTTATGGAGGTGGGCTACGAAGTACAATTATTTACAACCAGTG
>JAUYTB010000049.1 GCA_030695305.1 Bacteroidales bacterium | reverse complement strand
GGTGCATACGGTCTGAAAGATCAACACTCTCAAGAGTCTCTTTGGCCCTTGAATCTCTCTCAGATCTGCCTATTCCTGAGTAGATAAGAGGCAGAGATACATTATCTAGCGCAGTATATCTTGGAAGCAGATTAAAAGACTGGAAAATAAACCCAATCTCCTTATTTCTCACCTCGGCAAGATCATTATCGTCCATCTTGGAGACATCTGTTCCATTAAGGATATACAACCCATCCGTAGGACTGTCCAGACAACCCAGGATATTCATCATTGTTGACTTTCCGGAGCCGGATGGACCCATAATTGCCACATACTCATTTTTATTGATGACAATATCTACTCCGTTTAATGCCTTTACTTCTTGGTTTCCAACCTTGTAGAATTTTTTAATTCCCCGTATTTTGATGATTTCCCTGCTCATCGTATTTGTTTTTAGACTATAAAACTATTAAATAAAAAGATTATAACCACATTTTTCCAAAGAATATGCATCTGCAGCTATTTTATACATATTAAGCACAGCCCTCTCACCCACTTCCGAAACATCCAGGGTGTATCTGTTAACAAACATCTCTATATGCCTTCGTTGGATATCCTCGCCACTCTCTCTGGCATAGAGATTTCTGTACTCTCTGGAGAGCTCTGGACTTGCAATTGCAAATTCTATGCTTCTTTTTAAAACTCTCCCAATTTTTTTTGCATTCTCTTCACCAAGCGACCTCTTAACAGCTATTCCCCCAAGAGGAACCGGAAGCGAGAATCTCTGCTGCCACAACTCTCCCAGATCGCAGACAAGTCTTAAACCCCTGCTTTGATAAGTGAATCGCGTTTCGTGAATAAGTAATCCAAGATCAAACTCTCTCTCTATAACTGCTCTCTCAATGTTGGAGAAGAGAATGGAATGAGTTAGAGTAATCTCAGGAAAAGCAAATTTAAGCAGAAGAGCAGCTGTTGTCATCTCCCCAGGAATTGCAGTGGTGAGACTTGAGATAAGCTCTCTATACAGCTCTCCATCACGTTTGAAGATAGGTGAATCGTTTCTCGCTACCAGAAGTGGCCCGTTGTTGTACCCCAATGCACCTCCGCATCTGAGCATAACGTAATCGCTTATATAATGAAAAAAGGCACTGTAACTGATTTTGCAGATATCATATACTCCGTTGGCTGCACCTCTGTTTAGCTCTTCAATGTCCAGTAGAGTTACATCAAAGCTTAGCCCTTCACAATCTGTGAGTGAGTGAACCATTGCATGAAATGCAAAAGTGTCATTTGGGCAGGGAGAGTATGCAAGTGAGAGTCTCATTTTACAAGTGACATGAGCAGTATTTTGCCTGCACCCCTTAGAGAGTCAAGTGCCAGCGGAATATTCCATTTTGCACGATCTCTCTCGCCAACCTCATTAGAGACCGAACGAATCTCTATAAACGGAATCTTTTCCAGAATACAAACATAGAAGAATGCTGCACCCTCCATACTCTCAATCGAAGGTAAAAAATCTCTCCTGAGCTGATCCCTTTTCCCGGGAAGTCCACTAACAGTCTGAACAGTAACAGCTGTTGCCCTTGGCAACTCTTTCAAAGACTCCTCTATTTGAGCGTCAAGCATTGGTGCATGAAGCGCCCCCCCCTTAAAAGGGTGGGTGTCGGCATCAAGAATTTTGTAGTCGAACAGAGTCTGAAAACCAGAGAAAGTCTCAAATCCGAGATCTCCAAAATACTCTCTGTCAATACGTGCAACACTCCCAATTGGGAAATCTCCCGAAAAGCTTCCTGCAATACCGGCATTGATAGCAAGATCAAATCTCTGAGGAGATGTGTTGATCATTTTTGTAAGTCTGTAGCTGGTTGATGTTGTACCAATTCCTGTTATCATCCATGTGATATCCAGACCATATTGCTCACTTTTTGAAAGTGAATTATATGCCTGTCTGAAAGTTATAAGCTCCTCCTCCTCTGCGGCTGTAATCAGTATTCTCATACTATGTTCTCTTTTTTTTGTAATATTGCGGCATAATTGATCAATTCACGAAATTAGACATTTATTATGGCATATACAAAGATCGAACAATACGATGAGGAGACTACTCAATCTTTGGCAAAGAGTTACAAAGATGTTCTCAAGCTTATCGGAGAGGACCCGACAAGAGAGGGTCTCCTGCTGACACCCATAAGGGTCGCCAGATCTCTTCAATTTTTGACTCAGGGATATGAGATGAATGGAGAGGCAATACTTAACTCGGCAAAATTCAAGGAGGAGTATCAGCAGATGGTGCTGGTAAAGGATATTGAGCTCTACTCACTCTGTGAACACCATATGCTCCCATTTTATGGCAAGGCGCATGTTGCATATATCCCTAACGGATATATCACCGGTTTGAGCAAGATTGCCAGAGTTGTTGAGGCATTCGCAAGAAGATTGCAGGTTCAGGAGCGACTTACAGTGCAGATTAGAGATTGCATTCAGAATACTCTTAACCCATTAGGTGTGGCTGTTGTGATAGAGGCGTCGCATATGTGTATGCAAATTAGAGGTGTTCAAAAGCCCAATTCGGTCACTACTACATCTGCATTTACAGGGGCCTTTCTTAAGGATATGAGGACTCGTGAGGAGTTTATGCACCTGATTGGTGTCTCTCTCCACTGACCGGAGAGATTGCAAGTGTGAAATCGAACTGAAGCCCCCCGTTGATCCTGTTTTTAACAGAGATTGTCCCTTTATGCAATATTACAGAGTTCTTCACTATTGAGAGCCCCAGTCCACTACCCCCGCTCTTACGGCTTCTTCCCTTATCAACACGATAGAATCTCTCAAAAACCCGGTGGATATGATCTTCCGGAATTCCTTTCCCTGTATCATAATAGGAGAAAATCACCTCATTTCCGGAGACCCCTATCTCTTTGATTGTGATTTCGAAACCCTCACCTGCATGCTCTATTGAATTATCTGCAAGATTTTTAAAAAGAGAGTAAATAAGAAGATAATTTCCCTCAATCTCAAGCTGTGGATTCACATCAATTTTAAACCTTACACCTTTCTCCTCAAACTTGAAAGCGAGGTCGCTCTCTATCTCTTTTATACATTGGAAGATGTTTATCTTCTCAAATTCGAATCTATCTCCAGCCTCCTCAATCTTGTTTAGGATAGAGATATCGTTAACAATTGCCGAGAGACGAAGAGATTGAGCATAAGCTCTCTCAATAAAGAATCTGCTCTGCTCTTTATCTATGTTCTCCTGTTGAAGCAGAGTCTCAAGATAACCGCGAATTCCTGTTACCGGAGTCTTTAATTCATGAGAGATATTGTGGGTAAGCTCCTGTTTATATCTTTTGGTGTTTTCGAGTTGCCGGAAGGTATTCATAATTTTCTCTCCTACCTCTCCCATCTCATCTTTCGGAAACTGAACATCGCTATAGTCCTGTTCTCCGTGCTGGACTCTCTCAATAAACTCTTTGAGAGCACTGTAAGGTTTGCTTATCTCTCTGGTAATATAGACGAGCATTGCTGCCGCCATTAGAAAGACGGCAATTATATATATTTGCCAGCTCCTCTCATTCCCTATGACAGGAAGGATAGAGGTGTTGTAACAAAGAGCAATCCGGATATAGATGCCGGGATATTTTTTGGCATAGTAGAGGTAGTCGTCAGAAAGTGTTTTGGAGTAGCGCAGAGCAGATCCTTGCCCTTTAATCCTGGCCTCAACAAGTTCCGGTCTGTTAAGATGGTTGTCAAGTATTGAATCTTTATCAGAAAAATTATCAAAAAGTACCCATGCAGATGTGTCAAGAATAGTAATCCTCATCTCCGGCGGGATAATAATATTAAGGGAAGATACTCGCTCTGCCAGCTCCACTTTTGTAGAAAAACCGCGGACACGGGAGTAGATAATATCTGCATAGGGATGCATCCTGTATGTTAGACCCTCAATTTTGTACTGACTCTCTCTTCTCATTAATACGTAAGAGAAGAGTAACCCGGTAGCCAGAAGAACTACCAGAAAATAGAAGAGGATCTTATATCTGTAACTTACCTTCATCAGGATCGAAGCAATAACCGTAACCGGATCTGTTCACTATGGTGTTTGCATATGGCTCGATCTTTTTGCGCAGACGAGCAATATGGACATCCACAGTTCTGTCCAGAACATATGACTCATTTTTCCAGACCATATCCAGAATATTTGATCGGGAGAATATTTTATGAGGCTGAGATGCAAGTATATAAAGTATTTCAAACTCCTTTTTTGTAAGCTTAATAACTATATCGTTAACCTTTACTATCTTACTCTGCCTGTTTATAGTCAATCTTTTGAAATCTATCAATCCCACAACATCATCTCTACCCGAGATCTGCTTCTCTTGTGCCGGAGATACTCTCGATAGAACAGCATTTACCCTGGCAATAACCTCCTTAACCGAAAATGGTTTTGAAATATAGTCATCTGCCCCTAAATTGAACCCTTTCAGCTTATCATTCTCGTTATCCTTTGCGGTAATAAAAATAATAGGGATTTTTTTTGGGTAATCTTCCCGGATAAGCTCTGCCAGTTTAAATCCGGATATTGCACCCATCATCACATCAAGTAACAGAAGGTCGTAGTTATTCTTAATCTTTGCATAGGCCTCCTCTGCAGAAAAGGCCACATCGGTTTCGAATCCTGCGCTTTTTAAATTGAAGCTGAGAATTTCACATAAATCCTCTTCATCGTCAACAATTAGAACTCTTCTCTTTTCCATGATACAAAGGTAACGTAAATTACAATCCGGTACAAAAATGGGCTGTTTCGTAAGAATTTCTTAATTTTTTCGTATTACTCTCTTAACATAGCAGAGATACTTTTGCCGCTGTAAATATAAAAAAAATAGTGGTGAGAAATTTATTGATTATTACAGTACTTGTATCCTTAATTACATTACACTCAAAAGAGTCATTTGCTCAGGCAACAGCTGCATACCTAAATGGGGTAATACTGGATCGTAAAAGCGGAGAGCCGGTAATTGGGGCGGTTATATACTTCCCGGATTTAAAAAAGGGGGCAAGTACAGACCCGGATGGTTTTTATAGCGTTGATAATCTTGTGCCGGGAATCTACACAGCAGAGATATCATGCATCAGTTATCAGAAGATATCAATACCGGATTTTGAGATACGTTCAGGGAAAAACAGCTTTGATATAGCTCTGGAGGAGTCTGCTAACTATCTCAACGAAGCAGTGGTAACATCTGTAAAAAGGATGAATTCCGAGATAGCAATGGTACAGGCGACAAGAAGTGCGAGTGTGGTAATGAGCGGAATGTCCGGCAGAGAGATCTCAAAGTCACAGGACAGAAATGCAGCAGAGGTTGTAAAAAGAATACCGGGGGTATCTATAATCAATGACAGATATATAATTGTGCGAGGATTGCCAAGCAGATACAATAATGTATGGATCAATAACTCTGCAGTTCCCAGTACCGAGGCAGATTCAAGATCGTTTTCATTTGATATTCTTCCATCATCCCAGCTCGAAAGTATAATGATTGTAAAATCTCAATCTGCAGAGATCCCCTCTGATTTCTCAGGTGGTTTTGTAAAGATCACCACCGGAAGTATGCCTGAGAAGAGTGAAACCAGTATCTCTTATGGGGTGGGATTAAACAGTATAACACACTTTAACGGCTTCTACGGCAATACTCCTTCTCCAACAGATTTCCTAGGGTTTGACAGTGGTGCGAGGTCTTTAAGGTCAAATGTACCTTTAAGACTCAACAACAACGATGCAACTATGGTAACAGATGTGACCAGAAACGGATTCAGAGAGGAGTGGGTAGTAAAAAAGATGAGTACAATCCCGGACCATAGACTATCACTAATGCTTAACAGAGCATATAAACTAAAGTCAGGTTCGGCCCTTGGAGTTACAGGTGCACTTAACTATACAAGAAGTTCGCAAACCTATCTAAATATGATGAATGCCAGGTTCGGAGTCTATAATAATATAACCGATGAACCGGAATACATCTATAAATACAATGATAATCAATATAGTATAGACTCCAGAGTTGGCGGAATGTTGAATCTGACCTATATAAAAGGCGACACTAAGATAGAGTTCAGGAATATGATTAATATCCTGGGTAAAAATCGCTATACAACAAGAGAGGGTTGGCAAAACGTAAGTGCAAAATATATACAAGAGAAGCAGGAGTATCTATATACTAACAGAACAACCTATACCGGACAATTAGCAGGAAGACAAGACTTTGGAAGGAGGTTTTTTGACTGGAGCATCTCTTATTCATATGCAGGAATGGATCAACCGGACAGGAGAATCATAAACAGGGAGGAGAATCTGATATATGGAGATATTGATTACGGAAAAATGGCCATAGATCAGAATGAGATAACCCGCGATTTTGTTAAATTAAGAGAGAGCATCATAACCCCTTCATTCAACCTGACTCTTCCTGTTGAACTTGACAGAAGATCAGATTTGGAGATTAAGGCAGGTTTTCTGGGGGAGTATAAAACCAGAGAGTATAGTAACAGACAATTTTTCTATAGATACAATATCTATAATGTTCCATCAGATTTTGTATATAGAGATGTAGTAAATGAGATACTTAAGGCAGATAATTACAACTCCTCAAAGTTGTATATTTATGAAGATACCGATAACAGAAACAGTTATAAGGGGGGAGTTTATAGTGGGGCGGCATATCTCTCTCTGAAATATACTAAAGAGAGGTTCAATCTTATTGCAGGAGTGAGAGCAGAGGCAGGATTAATGAGACTTACCAGTTATGACAGAATCTATGAATTTACAACTGTGGACAGAGATTATAACTTTTTTGATATCTCACCCTCTGTAAATGCATCATATAATTTAAGTAAAAAAGAGCTGATAAGAGTTGCTTATGGTAAATCGGTTAACAGGCAGGAGTTTAGGGAGATTTCGCCATCTGTATATTACGACTTTAACCTCTTTTCTGATGTTAAAGGTAATCCGGATCTTAAACAGGCAACAATACACAATCTGGATATAAGATTTGAGCACTACCCCTCTGCCGGAGAGTATGCCACTCTTGCACTCTTCTACAAAAAATTCATCAACCCTATTGAGTGGACATATCTTGATGCAGGTGGCTCTTATACCTATACATTTGAAAATGCAAAAGGTGCAGACAACTGGGGTGTTGAGGCAGATATCAAAAAGGAGCTCTCGTTTATTAATCTCAAGAATTTCACTTTAGGATTAAATGCTGCCTGGATATACAGCAAGGTAAGCTTCGATAAAGAGAGGTCTTTGGAGAGGGACAGGGCAATGCAGGGTCAGTCTCCATATCTGGTTAACGCCTCCCTATATTACGATAGCGAAAAATATGGAATTAGTGCGGGTGTAATGTACAACAGAATAGGGAAGAGGATAGTTGGTATAGGGAGGGCAGATACTGGTTCCGGGGCAAGCGTAAACAACGATGTTCCTGATACATATGAACTATCGAGAGATATCATAGATCTAACAGTAACCAAGAGGATAGGGAAAAGAGTCGAACTCAAAGGTGGAGCGAAGGATATCTTTAACCAAAGTATAATCTTTCAACAGTATCCAAAATTCATTGATGGGAACGGTAACACTCAACAACGTTATCAGAATGCCAAGAGCTTTAAACCGGGCAGATACTTTACTCTTGCCCTACAGATAAAATTGTAATAACTTTTAAAAACCCAATATGAAACAGATTAAAAAGATTGCATTAATTTTTGCATCAGTACTCTCTCTCGCGCTTACTTCATGTGAGAAGGAGAAAAAAATTGAGACTCCGGATAACAAGGAGCAGATTCTATTTAACGGAAATGAGATCGGAAACGGTTCTCAGGAGTTTGAGATCAAAGGAACCCATACCCTCAAAAAGGGTAAGTATGTAATCAAGGGTTGGATCTATATCACTGACGGTGCGTCACTGACAATTGAGGCCGGCTCTGTAATTCGTGGAGATAAGGATACCAAGGCAGCACTTATTGTGGAGACCGGAGGTAAGATCTTTGCCCAGGGAACTGCAGACGAGCCGATTGTATTTACATCAAACCAGCCGGCAGGGTCAAGAAAGCCCGGCGATTGGGGTGGTATAATAATCTGTGGAAAAGCGAAAAACAATAAGGGTGAGATGATTATTGAGGGAGGCCCAAGATCAAAACATGGCGGCAACAATGATGAGGATAACTCAGGAGTATTGTCATATGTGAGAATAGAGTTTGCAGGTTATCCTTTCCGCACAGATCAGGAGATCAACGGTCTTACAATGGGATCAGTAGGTAGAGGAACAAAGATAGATCATATTCAGGTTTCATACTCTAATGATGATGCATTTGAGTGGTTCGGAGGAGCTGTTAACTCAAAATATCTTGTGGCATTTAATACATGGGATGACGGTTTTGATACAGATTCAGGTTTTAGCGGAAAGATCCAGTTTGGTCTTATTATCCAACACCCAAGAGTTGCCGATGTATCGCGCTCAAATGGTTTTGAGTCGGATAATAACGCAGATGCTCCAAACCAACAACCTATTACATCTCCTGTCTTCTCTAACATAACAATAATTGGCCCTATAGGCCAGGATCCACTATTCCAAAACACATCTGCCTATATTAATGGTGGGGTGTACAATCCAAACAACGGATCTAAGCTTGGTCAGCATCAGGCAGCAATTCAGATTCGTCGTGGTTCAAACCTATCTCTGTTCAATTCGGTAGCAACAGGGTATCCGGTAGGTCTTGCCATATGTAATGACAAGGGCTCTCAGACACAGGAGGCGGCAACTGCAGGCAAGGTAAAAATACAGAATGTATATTTTGCAGGAATGACAATATTAGGGACAGATAAGGATGGTTCATACACGGACTCTCTCTCGGTTGATGCTTCAAAATTCGACAAAAATGCATCTGAGTCTTTCTCCTCCTCATTCTTTAAATTGCAGGCAAATAGCAACACATATCTAAGCAATATATCCTCCCTTCTATTGAAAAACGCTTCTTCTCCTGCTGTTAGCGGAAACTGGGCCCCACTTGCATCAAGCCCTCTTTTGAACAAGAGTAATCTCTTTACTGACCCTAAGGTTGCAGACTCATTCTTTGATAAGGTCAACTTTATAGGGGCATTCAGAAGTGATGCAGCCGCCGATAACTGGACATTAAAATGGACCAATTTTGATCCTCAGAATACAGTGTATTAAAACGGACTAAGAGACTATAATTCAATTTTGTAACAACCATGCACTATCTGCTGAAAATATTTCGGCAGATAGTGTTTTTTTGGAAATAAGTTTATACATTTGCAAATAGAAGATTCGGGTCATGTTACTACGTTCAATATTAAAGGATTTACAATCGTTGATTGGGTTATCTGTAATTGACAATTCAGATGGCAACTCCTCATACAGGGCAAATGTATATGCTGCCCTGTTTGGCGCATTCGTGCTGATAGCGTTTGTTATTCTTTTTGTCTATTACGATCCTGTTTACTATGTGAAGCCGGTAATATTCATACTTACTCTTCTGCCCATTATGACCGTAGTCTTTGTCTTTGGCTGCAGAAACAGACCCTACATATGTACCTCTCTCCTATATCTAATATTTACGGTATTCTTTGCAACAATGTCCCTGGGTTTCTTTGGCCGGGGACCAGGTATTCACTACTACCTGCTAATTCTGTCTCTTTTACCTGTAATTACATTTACCAGGGAGAGATGGATATTGATATACTCAATACTAATTGTAAATTTTGCACTTTTCATCTATATTGAACTTTTTTGGGAACCTGGACCGGGATTGCTTGTCTTTCCAAAGAGCCCATTCAAGATCAAATTTGCAACATCACTGATACTTTTCTTCTCAACATTTACCATACTTTTGATAGACAGGCAGATAATTGCATATAAACAGAGAAAAATGGTTCAACTCACACAAGAGCTACAAAAGAAAAATGTTGAGCTTGAAAACGCAATCGGGACTAAAGATAAATTTATCTCTCTTATTGCGCATGACCTTAAGGGGCCTGTGGGGAATCTTTCAAACTTTCTTGAACTTCTGTCGGATAAGCTTACATCTCTTACTAAAGACGAGCTATACGACTCTCTCTACGTATTGAAAACATCTTCCAGAAACACATACGATCTGCTGGAGAATCTGCTTAACTGGTCCAGAATTCAGACAGGAGATATCTCTTTTGACCCTGTTACCGGAGATTTATGTACTGTTGTCTCAAACAACATAGAGCTCTTCCGCCCTATTGCCCTGAGAAAGGGCATTGCTCTTGAATATAATCCTAATGGGCCTTTTATCGCGAAGTTCGATACAAATATGATTAATACAGTCGTAAGAAACCTCCTTAACAATGCTATTAAGTATACAAATACCGGGGGAGTAATAACTGTATCATGTAAAAAGTCCAACGACTCAGCAGAGATATCGGTAAAGGATAACGGTATAGGTATTGATGCAGAGACTCAGGATAAGTTGTTTAAACTTGATGCAAAGAGATATCCTGCCACCGGTACCGGAGGAGAGAAGGGAACAGGTCTGGGGCTTATAATGTGCAATGAATTTATTCAGAGACACAACGGAAAAATCTGGGCTGAGAGTACATTTGGAAAGGGCAGTATCTTTACGTTCTCTGTTCCTTTAAAGAGGCCATATTAGAGCTCTCTTTTAGCTATACCCATCTCCTTGGCAATCTCGCTGGTAAGTTCAAGTGCCTCTTCCTCGGTGTTAGATATAACTCCATCTAGAATGGCATTTTTAATACGCTCCTTGATTATCCCGATCTCTCTTCCAGGCGATAGATTGTAGATTGCCATAAGCAACTCGCCTGTTATCGGATTCTGGAAATTTCTTACGGCATCTTTGCTCTCTACCTCTATTAGCTTCTCACGTACAAGTGTAAAATTATTCCTGTGTCTCTTAACTGTCTGGTCGTTTTTGGAAGTAATATCAGCTTCGCACAATAGCATCAGATCATCAATGTCGTCGCCTGCATCAAATAGCAACCTTCTTATGGCAGAGTCGCTTACCTCATCCTGTACAAGAGATATAGGACGCAGGTGGAGTTGAACCATCTTCTGGACATACTTCA
>JAUYTB010000044.1 GCA_030695305.1 Bacteroidales bacterium | reverse complement strand
ACTTGAAGATATTGACAAGACTCTTGTAATTACCTCCTTATCTCAGATTCAATCTATCAATGGCTGGAGATCTGATGAGGTTTCAGGAATTGAGCTTAAACTTAAAAAGGGTGCAGATCTTACTAAGGTTACTCGTGAGGTTGAGCGGATAATAGAAAATTCTGATGAAGATGAATCTATCTATGTAACCAGAGTGGATGATCTTTTTCCACATCTTTTTGACTGGCTTAGGTTATTGGATTTTAATGTTCTGGTGATTATGGTTCTGATGTTATCTGTGGCAGGGTTTAATATGATCTCCGGATTGCTGATACTTCTTTTTGAGAAGATATCTATGATTGGATTGCTTAAGTCATTAGGCATGAGAGACTCAGAGATTCATAAAATATTTTTGATAAGAGCTCTCTATTTGGTATTTACAGGTATGGCAGCAGGTAATTTGATAGCTCTCTTTCTGGCACATATTCAAATGAGGTACAGAGTCATTCCGTTGGACCCACTTAATTACTTTGTCGACCATGTTCCTATCTATATCAATGGGTCAAAAATTGTTCTCTTGAATATAGGTGCTGTAGTTATTATTACCCTTCTATTAATGATACCCTCTCTCTTTATCTCTAAAGTGAGTCCGGAGAAGACTCTACGTGTCAAATAGGAGACCTCTCCGGATTGAGCGAAGCGTCTATTTTACAAGTACTTTGTAGTTGTCATACCTCTCTAAGATACTATCCACAAAGTTGAGAGTTTCAGTCCCTTTGAAGGTCCCGAGTTTAACAACACCCTCCGGTAGATTCTCCCTCTCTCTCATCATTGAGATAACAGACTTTGCACTATCCCATTCGTTATGGTTAATGCCTGTATGAATAGCGAATCTCCTGATATCTTCTACACGTCCCTCTCCGGCATTATATGCCGCCAATACAAATTTTATTTGGTTAACTGAATCTATATTAGATGATTTGTATAGGTTTGAAAGTCTTTTAATAAGCATTGTACCTGCTTTGATATTCAGCTCCGGATCGTATAATTCAGAGATATCAAGGTGTTTGGCAGATTGGCTCATTACCTGCATAAGTCCGTGGGCACCTCTGCCTGATCTTGCGCTCATAGAGAATTTTGACTCCTGATAGATAAGTGAGGCGAGGAGACGCCAGTCCCATCCTATAGTGGAGGCATATCGCTTAATAATTGGATCGTAGGGAGAGAGAACAGAGATAGGTCCATTTTCAAAGGAGACTCTCTTATACTGTTTGTAGTACTTACGTATAAGATTTGAATACTCCTCGGAATTTCTGTAGTATCCAATCCAGTAATTCATATTCTGAAGCATAGTATAGTTCTCCTTGGCTACAACCCATACCTGCTCGTAATCGTTGAGATCCAGTCCGGATATCACAAGATGAGAGTATTGGTCAGGTATTGTATCTCTTACAGAATCAACAACCAGAAGATCTATTCTACCCTCGGTGAGCTCTCTCCATGGATCGCTCTCTATTACGGGCTTTATTTTTACTTTGCATCTTTGGTGATTGGCAAAACGGTTAAGAAGATCGAAGTGAAATCCCACCGGATGACCATGATTCAGGTACATACCACCTTTAATTACTACCATGGCTTTGAGCTCTTTTCCCTCTACAGAGTAACGGGATTTCTCAATATTATTACCTCCACCAGATGTGGAGAGAGCCGGGATAATAAGTGCAGGAATTAGTATTAGAATTAATTTAAATATTGGCCTCATAAGGCAGATGATTATTTTACGTAAAATGGCCAGTGGATGCCAAACTTAATGGCAGGCTCGGGCCTTATGTAATGGTGTGAAGAGAAATAGTCGCCATCCGGCCACCCGCGGGCAGCATTTATATATTTTACGAAAATGCTTGTTCTTTTCCACTGCAGATTAATAAATGCATCAATATAGGGATAGTTTCCTATCTCTCGTTGATTCTGATTGTGGAACAGGCCCAGTGCAGGGCTGTAGGCTTGTGCATAATATGCTGTGTTAAAAGTAACATCAGCACCCAGTTGTGCAGTAAGAACATCTTTTACAAGCTGGAACTGCATATAGTATTTGAAATTTGCACTCATGGCCGGTAGCGGTAATACCTCACTGTTTGAGGTCATTTGAAAGAGTACCCTGTTATCCAGGTGAAGGAAACCAACTTTGAAGTCTTTCCGGATATATGCAGACAAGACACTTACTGTGCTGTTGTGCTGCGCAGAGATTCCCTGGATCCCGTAGTAAACAGGATTGTCTGTGATTGAGTAGCCCACAAAGGCACTCAATTTATACCTTGGAATCTCTAAATACCCCTCTAGTCTGGTTTCGGTTATATTATTGAAATCGTTATCCCAACTGTAATGGTTAGAATAGTATGAGTTGTTTAGCCAGTTTGGCCGTCTGTTCTCAATAAGAAGTCTGCCGGTAAGATGTATTCCCTCTTTATGAGGATATACAGATAGCCCGGCTTTTGTATCTAATTTAAAATTATTGGCATAGTAGCCGGATAGGTTGTAGCGTGCAAGCGAGCTCCATCTAAAGTACTTTCTGAAGCTACCCTCTGCACCGAAATATATATATATGTTATTGTGAATAATATTCTCTCTGTTTCCTATATAGAACTCCGGCCTGAAATAGTAGATGCTCAATAACTGATGACCGACTCCGCCGTCAAGACGGGAGACAATGGCATCGCGTGCCCATGGCTGGATTCTTAGAAAGACTCTGTTCTCTATAGTGCTTACTCTGTTAGAGTCAAAGCTATGAGTTGGTGAGATAAGAAAGGTATTATTATAGAGTGCTCTTGCGACAGAGTCTGTAAGATCTATCTTATCTGTATATTTCTTTGAGTAAGCTGAGTACTCAAAAGAGTGTCCAAAATAGGTTGTTGTTCCCTCACCATAACCAAGAGTGTCACTTTTAAAAATCTTAATTGGCACACCATATGAGTGTGTAAGAAAGAGGGTGTTTCTTTTAAGCTTATTGTCTGCAGACAATAGTCGGAAAGATAATGATTTTGAGTCCTCTACAGTGGTATCAAGAACCATGGTATCGTCTATGATCCCTCCGTTCTCCTCTCTCTTGACACTTTGAGAGATAAAACCTGAGTTCATAACGTATCTTCTACCCAGATAGTTAGACGTGAGAGACATTGTCCTGTTATCAGTTCCCTCTCTTCCAAGAAGACCCTTTGCTCCGTATCTGTTATATGAGAATGTAATATTCAGTTCCGGGGATAGATTTTGTGAGTGAAGTACCTTTATATTGCTCTCCTCTTTGTCTCTGTTGGCAAAGAGAGTTCCCCAATATGCAAACTCTGTATATGGGGTCTTTACATTGTAGAGTGGGACAGTCTCAGGTGTATAGCTATATATAAGATATGGTTCGAATTGTTCAAATACATCCAGTTTCTCCCTTTTGAAATAGTTATGAAGTTGAGTTGCAGATCCTGATATGCCAAGATATGTTGCTCCAACATCTTTTTTCATAAACGGGTAATCGTAGAAGTTCTCCCTGTATGTTGTGTCGGGGTTTATGAGTGTAATATTGTTAAGATAACTATCATGATTCCAAGAGATAAGACGCAAATATTTGAGAGAATCCTCAATTATATAAGTGTCCATCATTCTTGGTTTTGACCATCTTATGCTGTCTCTAACCGCTTTGGCACTATCTCTCTGCTCTCTCTCCCTCACCTTTTCCTGATACTTTTGCTCTTTTAATAGTGCCCTTAGTTCCTTATTTGACAGGGTATCGGCTCTATTTATTAGTGTATCTACTCTATTTAAAAGAGTATCTGCTTTAATTTTGAGAGTATCTGTATTAATTTTAAGAGTATCTTTAGCAGGCAATATCTCCCGGGCATGGGCATATGTAAAAGATAGAAACACTGCGGCTGTAATAACCGCAATGCTCTTAAAATATCTTATCAAATTGACTTTATGCATGCTCATAACGACCCGCAAACATACAAAAATTATTCCAATTTGACTGCTTTCAAGCTAATGTGCTGTATTTTAGTGTTTAAAAAAACGCTCAATGCTTTTTTATTTGTATAAATCAACAGAAAAATCCAAAAATCAGATTCCTGCTACTCTTTTTTTGTACTCCGAGATACATGAATCAAGTCTGTCGTGGGCGGTTGTATCTCCGGGAACATTGTGTGAAGGGTGGATATATAGCTTTACGCCTCTCTCAGCAAGAATTTCGGCAACTGTTGTAACCGTCATCCAAACCAATGTAACAAAAGCCAGGGTAGAGACCGGACCTACTTTATCTATATGATTCTTTAAAGGGACACTTGCATCTACAAGTGGGGCGCATGAATCAACAACAAGGTCGGCAATCTGGAAAAGGGTTTTTCCACATGAGTGTCTTGTCTTCTTGTCGGCAGATTCGGCAGCTGATCCAAAGACAATAACTTTCATCCCCTGCTCTTTAGCCTTTAATGCAACATCAATGTTTACATTATTGATTCCTGTATGGGAGAAGATCCACATTGTGTCTCTGCTGTCAAAATTGTATGACTTCATTATGGCGTTTCCGTACCCCTCCGCTCTCTCCAGAAAGAGAAACTGGTGAATTCCCATCTCTCCGGTTATCTTGGTAAAGAAGGTAAGAGGGAGCTCTACTATGGGGTGAAAGCCGACAAATCCTCCAATTCTTGGATACATCTCCTCTACAGGGATTGTTGCGTGTCCGCATCCAAAGGTGTGTACCCATCTGCCTTGCTCTATGGAATCTGCCATTACAGTCGCAGCTTTTTTGATATTCTCAAGCTGACTCTCTTCAATACGGGACATTACATCCCTTGCATTTTTTAACCACTCCAGTGCTAACATAATTTGTTTCTATTTTATTGAAATTCAAAAATATATCTGTAATAATCTTTAATAACGAATCTCTTTGCCCCTTTTAGAGAGAGCAAAGTTAATGAGATAAAGTGTAATAATAGAAAAAGTACACCCTAATATAATAAGGTGAAAACGTTCCAGAGATATAACACCTACAAGCAGATTCAATAGTGTGTTGCCGGTAAGTGCAATAACCAGGGCAAAACTGAAAGCTGTACCAGAAATCTCCTTATACCTCTCTCCAAGTTCGCTGAAAATAACCGGAAATGTTGACGCAAAGCCAAGTCCCATAATAAAAGTACCCGCTATAGAGATAGTAAATGAAGGTATAAGTGTAATAAGAATTATACCTAACGAAGATAGAATCATACTTATAACAAGTATTATTACTTTTGAAAATGTTTTAAGCAAGAGCCCCAAAATCAGACGCCCTACACCTACTCCCACAATGATAGAGGTTAATGCCATCATTGCTCTTTCTGGTGAGAGACCCGCTTCACTCTCCAGATAAGCCGGAATCCAGTTATTGCTTACCCCCTCTAGCCCGCTTTGAAAAAAAAGTGTAAAACTCAATAAGAGTATGGCAGGCTCCTTTGCCATTGACAATATTCTGGCTGCCGGGAAACCTTGCTTGAACTTAGCTTCGGGAAATACAATCAGGGAGTAGTAGATTAGTGAAAGTGCCATTACTGCTCCGGCACCACTTACTATTACTGAGTAGGTGAGTGTTTTTGATAGAGTGGCAAAAAGAAGTGGTATGGCAATGGCTCCTATGGTGTAAAAGACGCCCAATATACTCAGATTTGATGCTCTCTCCCTATCTGTGGAAATATCTGATACCAGAGCGTTTGTTAGTCCGTTAAGGATGCCTCCTCCTAGTCCGATAAGGAAAATTGAGAACCTTATTGTCTCTATTTGGTTTGCAAATGCAAGTATCTCAAGACCGGAGATCGTGATAATACTGGAAACAATAATGAGTGGTTTGTATCCGAACCGGTCAATGACAGGACCAAAAAGCATTGATCCTAAAAGAACACCAAGAGGAAGAAGTCCTGCCAGTGTTGATGCAACACCGGTATCAAGCGAGAATTTTTTAATAAGGGAGGGTAGTACGGCACCCATTATAACGAAGGCAACCCCAAAAAATACCATTCCGGTAAACCCGGCAATAAGTACCTCTCTCTTTTTTGGATTAATTTTCATCTGCTTAGAATAGTAGGTTAGTAATTAGTTATTTATAATTTTCGCAATGGCTCCCGCTCCATATAACCCCGCACTCTCTCCAAGCTGTGTGACCGCAAACCGACACTGCTTAAATGCTATTGGCTGTGCCCATTTCTCTGCCTCATTTGCGATATCACCAAGAAGGGATGATGCAGGACCAAAGACTCCACCTCCAAAGATGATCATTTGTGGATTAAAGAGACTAATAAAGTTGGCTGCTGCCATTCCCCACATCTCTATAGCATCTTTAATAACCTCTTGTGCAATTATATCACCTCTTTCAAAAGCAGCGAAAACATCTTTTGATGTGATCTTTCCGGCAGGGATACCCCACAGCTTAGAGGCCCTTAATGCAATACCGTTTCCCGATGCATGGCTTTCGAAGCACCCACAAGCATCCCACTCCCTTTTATACGGGGGCTTTAGTGCCATCCACCCAGTTGCCCCTACAATATCGGATGCGCCATGAAGTACTCTGCCGTCTATTAGAATTCCGGCTCCTATTCCGGTACCTACAGCTATAAATATTGCATTTTCGCACCCCCTGGCACAACCCTCACTCACCTCTCCCAGAATATAGCAGGTTCTGTCACTCTCAATCATTACCGATGAGTTTGGATATTTCTGTAATAGTCTCTCTTTAAGAGGATAATTCTCCCACCCAGGTATGTTGGGCGCCCAGACTCTCCCTGTTTTGGAGTATGCAATTCCAGGTACACATATCCCAATACTTTTTTTGTGTTCTCTCTTTACAGACCCCTTTTCCAGCAGGGAGTCGCAAAGTGTGAAAATCTGTTCTGCGGCATCGTCTCCACCTCTACCCTCCAGATAGAGAGTCTCTTTTATTAACATTATGTTATTTTCTGTAAAGAGAGCACCGGAAATCTTTGTTCCGCCAAGATCGAGTCCTATAAATACCATAACTTTAAATTTGATGGTTTCAATTTATAAATAGTTAATGCAGTATCTCTGCCCCCATTGTGGAGAGTCTTTCTAAACTCTCCTTATGTCCCTTACGATCTACATATGCCAAAGCTTCAGATAGAACAGAGACTTCAAATCCATGGTTAAGCAGATCTTTTGTAGTTTCAAATACACAATATTCGGTTGCAATACCACTAATGACAACATGGTTGACTCCGAGACTCCTCAAATGGTCTCCCAGCGTCTCTCCACTAAAAGATTTAGCTTCAAAACCAGAGTATTGCTCCTGTTGGGAATCTGCCCCTTTTTTGAGGGTGTTTGATTTTTGAGGGCGGGAGTTGCTATCAATAATCTTTGTGAAGAAATCTTGGTGCACCTCTTGTCCCTTTGTTCCCGACACGCAATGAGGGGGCCATATTCCGCCGTTATTTATGAATGAGCAGTGGTTGGCAGGATGAGAATCCTCTATATATAGTACCTTTTGATTGGGGTTATTATTAATATATTCGATGCTTTTAATAACTGAGTTGTGTGAATTATGGCATGCCAGTGTTCCATCTATAAAATCGTTGAGCATATCAACAACTACATGTGCAGTCTCTCTTTCTTTATTCATTCTCCTGTTCTTTTATCTCTTTCACGAGTGAGTTAATTAGGTTATTTTTTAAATCGTATAGGTCGTCAGATATATCTACTTTGTAAAAGTGAGGATTAATTAATCTTCTCTGGGTCTCATTAAGGGAGGCGAGATTTTTAAGATAGTAGTCGCGCCTCTCACTAATGGGCCTCTTATTATATATCACCTCTCCGTTTTTTAACACTATATTCTGAAGGATCTTATAATCATAGCTGTTTTTTTTGAAAATTGTAGATTTGGTATCATCAAACTCATCCCGCAGCATAATCTCATCCAAATCCTCAATTTTAACAGAGAGAGAGTCATTCCGGAGACAGGTAACATCTGCTTTGAAGATATCATTCCTAATGATTCTATA
>JAUYTB010000043.1 GCA_030695305.1 Bacteroidales bacterium | reverse complement strand
GGCGCCTCTATGCTGCTAGTCGCGGGAGCAATTAAAAACGGAATTACCATCACCAATCTTCCTATAGATTCAAAACAGGCAGATGAGAAGATCCTGGATATATTAAGAGGATGCGGTGTGGAGATTATTATTACAGAGTATCCCAAATATTTTGTAATGTGCGGTGATGTCCCATGTATCTTTAAAGAGGATAATAAAAAAGAGATTATACTTGGTTCAAAGATTGATATCATCAAACCAAAAAACCCTCTTTTACCATTTGAGTTCGACGCCACAAACTCCCCGGACCTATTCCCTACCTTGGTTGTACTTGCACTTAACTGCGAGGGGACAAGCCGTATAAAAGGGGTTCAGAGATTGTCAAACAAAGAGAGCAACAGAGCCGAGAGTCTATTCTGCGAGTTTACAAAACTAGGTGCAGCGATAGATATAGAAGGAGACTGGATGATAGTTGAGGGGGGCAAGCTTCACGGAGGCTATTGCAGCTCCCACAATGACCACCGGATTGCTATGTCTATAATAACTGCATCACTTAATATAGATCAGAAGGTCTATGTAGATGATCTTCACTGCATCTCCAAATCATTCCCGGATTTTATTAAAAATTTCAAATAACTCACATTCGCTGCTTTGCGAATAGACATTCAGTAAATTGTAAATGAATAGTTTTGGATCAAAATTTCGTGTTTCGCTTTTTGGAGAGTCCCATGGCACTGCCATAGGTGTTGTTATTGACGGAGTGCCTTCTGGAATACCCCTGTCAAACGCCGATTTTTCCGAAGATCTCTCAAGGCGGGCAGGTGGCAGAAAGGGGGCAACACCAAGAGTTGAGCCGGACAATCTGGAGTTTCTCTCTGGGCTCTTTAACAACCACACAACAGGATCTCCACTTACCGTGATTGTCAGAAACACAAACACAAGATCGGGAGATTACTTAAATTTAAAAGATACTCCAAGACCGGGCCATGCAGACTATGTATCTTTGGTTAAACACAGAGGATTTGCCGATTCACGGGGTGGCGGACACCACTCCGGCAGGATAACTCTTGCCCTTGTAATAGCCGGAGTTGTAGCAAAGAAAATAATCTTACCTGCAAAACCTGTGAGCACAATTTTGCATATTGGAGGAGAGTCTCAATGGGACTCTAAGCTGGATGAAGCTTTAGAAAAAGGGGACTCACTAGGTGGCCTACTCGAGTGCCGTATCAATGAGCTTCCGGCAGGTGTCGGAGAGCCATTCTTTGACTCTTTTGAGTCTGTAATATCTCATATTGTTTTCGCAATTCCCGGAATTAGGGGGATAGAGTTCGGAGATGGATTCCACGCTGCTCAGATGTGGGGATCAGAGCATAATGATCCTATTACAGATCTAAACGGACAAACCGCCGGCAATAGTGCAGGTGGCATAAATGGTGGAATATCAAATGGAAACCCGGTTGTTTTTCGGGTTGCAGTAAAACCCACATCGAGTATAACCATGCCGCAAAGAACAATAAATCTAAAAAGCGGCAAAATGGAAGAGCTTATAATTGAGGGAAGACACGACACCTGTTTTGCCCTTAGAGTTCCGGTAGTTCTGGAGGCAGCCACTGCAATTGCTGTCGCTAACCTTATTGATTTATAGGTTTTTGTAGTAGCATCTTCTCTTCATAAACGGCTCCATTTGGTAGTAGTCGAAGAGCTTTATAACCGCACTGTTGCTCTCCAGTTGTGGGTATGCAATCACCTTTTTTACTCCATATTTTATAAAATTCTGATGCAGATGGTCAAAGATTACTGCATTGAGCCCTTTGTTCTGATACTCGGGAACTACTCCAATAATATACATATCAAGTAGATCGAAATTCATAATTGCTCTTTTGATATGAAAGATGCCAAAAGGAAATAGTCTCCCTTTTGCCCGGTTAAGTGCCTTTGAAATTGTTGGAATAGTGACAGCAAATGCAACCACTTTATCTTCTCTATCCAGCACCATTGCCATAAACCTTTGGTCTACAAGCGGTATAAACTGCTTAAGAACTCCCTTTATCTCTCTTTCGGTAACCGGAGCAAAACAGTACAGAGGCAGATAAGATCTGTTGTATGCCTCAAAAAGGGCTCTCCCGTAATGGTATAGTTTGCGTTTTGATACCTTTTCCAGTAATCTTACCCCATATCTCTCTTTAACAATCTTAGAAAATGCCGATAATTTATCCGGCACTCTATCCGGTACTGTAAGGGTTCTCTGAGACCACTCTACATCCTTGGAGTAGCCGAGCCCCTCTATATGGTTTTTATAGTAAGGGTAATTGTATATGGTCTGAGACGTTGACTCATTTTCAAATCCCTCTGTGAGCATCCCTTGCTTGTCTAAATCATTAAACCCCTGAGGTCCACTAACAATCTCCATTCCCAGCTCATTTGCCCAGCTCTCTACCCTCTCTATCAACAGACTTGATACTCTTGGATGGTCTATAAAATCTATCCAGCCAAAACGCATTCGTTTCTCTCCCCACGCTTCATTGGATTTATGATTAACTATTGCAGCAACCCTGCCAACAATCTCCTCTCCACTCATAGCAAGAAAAAGACGAGAATCACAATACTCATATGAGGGATTTTTATCTCTTCGGAGTATATTAAGTTCATCCGACCTTATTGGGGTAATCCAGTTTGAAACCCCCTTATAAAGTCTCTCCGGAAACTTCACAAAAAGGAGGAGCTCCTTTGCAGAGAGCACCTCCTTTATTGTCAATTCTTTATTTAAACTAATAGTATTATTCATCATTA
>JAUYTB010000039.1 GCA_030695305.1 Bacteroidales bacterium | reverse complement strand
AGGAGCGGTTGCATGTACTGTTATTACTGCCGGTAGAGGAGTTTTAACGCTCTCAACACCTCTTTCAAGGCGTCTTCTTATAACCAGTTTGTTCTTTTCAAATCCGGTTATCTCTTCGGCATAAGTAACTTGTGGAAGATTTAGTTTTTCTGCCACCTGGGGTCCTACCTGTGCAGTATCCCCATCGATTGCCTGACGTCCTGCGATAATAATATCTGGCTGCATCTTTTTCAAAGCCATGGAGAGAGCGTAAGAGGTTGCAAGTGTGTCTGCACCGGCAAATTTTCTGTCGGTAAGCAATACTCCACCGTCGGCGCCTCTGTAGTAACCCTCCCGGATAATTTCAGCTGCTCTGGGAGGTCCCATTGTCAGTATTAATATTTCGCTACCGGGAAAACTATCTTTAAGCCTTAGGGCTTGTTCCAGAGCGTTCATGTCCTCTGGATTGAAGATAGCCGGGAGTGCGGCACGATTAACCGTACCATCCTCTTTCATTGCATTTTTCCCAACATTTCTGGTATCCGGCACCTGTTTGGCCAGAACTACAATCTTGAATTTTTTTGTCATATTTTTTAAAATGGAAGTTTAGGCTTCGGCAGAATTATTGCCAAAGTTTATGGGTACTCTGTTTATCGGTTCGTTATGAAGTTCTATCTCTCCATATTGACTTTCGAATTTTGCAATATTATCCTGTAAAGCAAGAAACAATCTTTTTGCATGTTCGGCAGTCATAATTATCCTATTGTTTACCTGCGCCTTGGGAACCCCTGGAAGCATGCGAATAAAGTCAATAATAAATTCACTGCTGGAGTGAGTAATGATCGCGAGGTTGGAGTAGGAGCCCTGAGCCACATCGCTGCTCAATTCGATATTCAGTTCATTTTCAGCACTCATGTCCTTATTAATTTTTTACATTCCCGCAAAGATAAGATTTTTTCTTAATAGCTAATTTTGTTCACTTTTTTTAAAATGATTAACTTCGCTGCTTGATTTAATTTTTGATTAGAAATTATATGGAAATTCCTGCAAAATACGACCCCTCTCAAACAGAGAGTAAATGGTATGAATATTGGCTCAATAATGGGTTCTTTCATTCAGAACCAAATGAAAAAAAGGCATATACTGTTGTCATTCCCCCACCAAATGTCACAGGTGTTCTTCATATGGGCCATATGCTCAACAATACAATCCAGGATGTTTTGGTTAGGCGTGCAAGAATGTTGGGAAAAAATGCGTGTTGGGTACCGGGTACAGATCACGCTTCAATTGCAACCGAAGCAAAGGTTGTTGCGAAACTAAAAGAGGAGGGTATTGACAAGAGTAATATAAGCAGGGATGAATTTCTCAAGCATGCATGGGAGTGGAAAGAGAAGCATGGAGGGATAATTCTGGAACAACTCAGGAAACTGGGTGCATCCTGTGACTGGGAGAGAACAAGCTTTACAATGGATCCAATGCTCAGTAAGGCCGTGATTAATACTTTTGTCTATTTTTACAATAAAGGCTTGATATACAGAGGTGTGAGAATGGTTAACTGGGATCCTGAAGGACAGACGGCTGTAAGTGATGAAGAGGTTATACACAGAGATACACCGTCAACCCTTTACTATATAAAATACTATATTTCAGATAATGGCACTCCTTCTCAAAGCTATATTATCATAGCCACAACACGACCGGAGACAATAATGGCAGATAGTGCCGTTTGCATACATCCGGATGATGAAAGATATCTTAACCTTAAGGGTAAAAAAGTGCTTATACCCTTGATTAATAAGGAAATTCCTATTATTGAGGATAGTTATGTCTCAATGGATTTTGGTACAGGTTGCTTAAAGATAACACCTGCTCACGATATTAACGACTATGAGATAGGTCTCCGTCACAATCTGCCAGTAACTGATATTTTGGACAACTATGCAAGATTGAATGAGAATGCTCAGATCCTTGTAGGAGAGGATAGATTTTCTGCCAGAAAGGCTATTGAGAATATGCTAAATGAGTCTGGATATCTCATTAAAAAGGAGCAATACAACTCTCAGATAGGATATTCGGAGAGGACAAATGCTGTAATTGAACCAAGGTTATCTCTTCAGTGGTTTATGAAGATGAGTGAAATAGCTAAGCCGGCACTTGATGTGGTTATGGAGGATAAGATAAGACTAATCCCTGATAAATACAGAAATACATACAGACACTGGATGGAGAGTGTCAAAGATTGGTGTATTTCACGCCAGTTGTGGTGGGGACAGCAGATTCCAGCATGGTATCTTCCGGACGGACGTCTTGTTGTGGCTGCTGATTCCGGAAGTGCTCTTACTCTTGCGAAAGAGATGGTTCCCCAAATAACTCTTGATGAGCTTCGTCAGGACCCGGATGTGCTTGATACATGGTTCTCTTCGTGGTTATGGCCTATCTCGGTATTTGATCCGGAGAAACCAGGTTTTCCGGAGAGAGAGGCGAACAGGGAGCTCTCATATTACTACCCAACAGACGACTTGGTTACTGCTCCCGAGATCCTTTTTTTCTGGGTTGCCAGAATGATTATTGCAGGGAATGAGTTCTGTTCTGATATCCCTTTTAAAAATGTATATCTAACAGGTACTGTAAGAGATAAGCTAGGGAGAAAAATGTCAAAATCTCTTGGAAACTCTCCTGATCCTGTTAAGTTAATGGAGAGTTATGGCGCTGATGGAGTGAGGGTTGGGATGCTTTTGTGCAGCAGTGCAGGTAATGATATCCTCTATGATGACAGTCAAGTGGAGCAGGGAAGGAACTTTTCAAATAAAATATGGAATGCTTATCGTTTGGTAAAGGGTTGGGAGAGAGATCCTGATGCTACAATTCCGGAGCACTCTGCTGTTGCAGTCAATTGGTTTGACAATTTACTGTCACAATCAATTGAAACTATAAATGATCACTTCGAAAAATTCCGCCTTTCGGATGCACTCATGACACTTTATAAACTCTTTTGGGATGACTTCTGCGCCTGGTATCTTGAACTTATCAAACCACAATTTGGCAAAAGGATAGATTTGGTTACTTATAACTCTACTCTTCAGTTTTTTGATAAACTTCTAAGAATGCTGCACCCCTTTATCCCATTTATAACAGAGGAGTTGTGGCAGAATATTTATGAGAGAGAAGATGGTGAGAGTATAATGATCTCTCAGATGCCGGTTGCCGCCTCCTGGTCAGAAAAGACTATTTCCTCATTTAATCTCTCTAAATCGGCTATAGTAAACGTAAGGAGTATTCGTCAATCAAAAGGGATCTCTCCAAAAGAGGAGCTTACCCTTTTTGTAAAAGGTGACCTCTCTCCCGATATGTACTGCATAGTTAAGAGGATGGCAAATATTTCGAATGTTTGTGATATCTCCTCAAAAGAGGAGGGGATGAGCGGGGCATCATTTATGTCTGAGACAACGGAATTTTTTGTTCCTTTGGCAGGGTTGACAGATGTAAACGAAGAACTAAAAAAGATAGAATCAGAGCTTAAACACCTGGAAGGGTTTCTAAAAACGGTTAATTCAAAATTATCAAACGAGAAATTTATCTCAAGTGCACCACCTACAGTTGTTGAGAATGAGCTAAAAAAGAGATCCGATGCCGGAATAAAAATTGAAAAACTTAATCAGCTAAAACAGGAGTTAAAAAAGTAAATATGTACACATCTGAAACCATACTAGAGGTAAGGTATTATGAAACTGATCTTATGGGAATTGTTCACCATTCAAATTATATAAGGTATTTTGAATGGGGGAGACATGTGGCTCTTGTAGAGCTGGGGCTTCCCACGCAGGAGATCGAGAAGAGAGGGATTATGATGCCGGTTATCAGAACAGAGTGTAACTACAAAAAACCGGCAAAACAGGGCGATAAACTCAGAATAGTTACCTCAGTAAAGGAGATGCCAAAGGTTAAGCTGGTTATTGATACATCAATTTACAACGAAGAGGATGACTTAGTGTGTAATGGAAGTGTGACACTTGGATTTATTCACTCCTCCAGCCGAAAACCGACAAGAACACCCGATTTTATCACGTCACTATTTAATCAGTTTTTTACAAACAACATTTAATAATTAGCGTAATGAACAATTTTTTACTTTTTGGAACTCTGGGGGCAACAGAGATAATAATAATTGCCTTTATCGTTCTCTTGTTGTTCGGAGGTAAAAAGATTCCCGAACTTATGAAGGGCATAGGAAAGGGAGTCAAGAGTTTTAAGGACGGGATGAAGGGAATAGAGGATGAGATCAAGCAGGATAGCGAAAACGAATCAAATGATAAATAGATTTTAGGTGAATAAAGAGATGACATTCTGGGACCACCTGGATGAGCTGAGAGGGGTCCTCTTTCGCTCTGCTATTGCTGTGTTTATACTGGCTGCGATTGTTTTTTTTAACAAGCGAGTGGTCTTTGATGTAATAATATTTGCACCTACAAGTTCAGATTTTATTCTTTATAAATGGTTTGAAGCACTTACATCATTTTCGGGATTGCCTGCAATGGATGAATTTTCTTTGAATCTTATTAACATTGAACTCTCTGCGCAATTTTTTACTCATGTAAGTGTATCACTGACACTGGCCTTTATACTTGCAGTTCCCTATATTTTGTACCAATTCTGGTCTTTTATCAGCCCTGGTCTCTATGAGAAGGAGAAGAGATCTGTCAGGAGAGCTTTTGCCTTTGCATCAGTTCTCTTTTTCATAGGAGTTCTGGTTGGATATTTCTTCGTATTTCCTCTAACTGTGAGGTTTTTAGGAACATATCAGGTTAGTGACTGGGTAGTGAATCAAATCTCACTCAAGTCATATATCTCAATGTTTACATGGCTGATTCTAATTATGGGTATTGTATTTGAAATGCCTGCACTTGCTGCTATTCTTTCAAGACTAGGAATAATATCCAAAACACTTTTAAGAAAATACAGAAAACATGCATTCACTATTCTGATAATAGTTGCTGCAATTATTACTCCAAGCGGCGATGCATTTACCCTCTTTGTTGTAGGAACTCCGCTTTATCTGCTTTATGAATTTAGTATCCTGATTTGCCGTGATATCGATAAATAATCTTTCAGTCTTTTTTGGTGGTTTTACCCTTTTTGATCAGGTTAATTTTCATATCAATGACGATGACCGGGTGGGACTTGTTGGACGAAATGGCTCCGGTAAGACAACTCTTTTAAAGATTATTGCCGGAGTATCTGCCCCAACATCAGGGTTGGTAAGCAGACCCTCAGAAATGACCATAGGGTATCTCCCTCAGGAGATGGAGTACTCCAAATCTACGTCGGTACTGGAAGAGGCTATGCTTGCCTTCTCATCAATAAAAGAGATAGAGAGAGAGATTGCTGATATTAATATTGATATTACAGAAAGATCAGATTATGAGAGCGATGAATATAACAAACTGCTGGTTAAACTCAATGATCTCAATGATAGACTCAATCTTTACTGCTCCGGAAACCCGCAGGCAGATGCCGAGAGAGTATTAATCGGGTTGGGTTTTAAAAGAGAGGAGTTTTCGCGAAAACGATTGGAATTGAGCCAGGGTTGGAACATGAGAATAGAGCTTGCCAAAGTGCTTCTCGGGAGACCTGAGATTCTTCTTTTAGATGAACCAACAAATCATCTTGATATAGAATCAATAAGATGGCTTGAATCATATCTGCTGAGCTTTCAGGGAGCAATTCTTCTTATTTCTCATGACAGAAGATTTCTGGACAGTGTTACAAAGAGAACTGTAGAGATAGTTTTGGGGCGAATCAATGACTATAAAGTACCCTATTCTAAATATCTGGATTTAAGAAGAGAGAGAATGGAGCAGCAGAGGGCTGCTTATGATAATCAGCAGAGAGTTATTGAGAAGAGCGAAGAGTTTATTGAGAGATTCAGATATAAGGCAACAAAATCGAATCAGGTTCAGTCAAGAATTAAGCAGCTGGAGAAGATAGAGCGAATTGAGATTGAGGAGGAGGATCGCTCAAGACTATTTCTAAAATTTCCACCTGCACCAAGATCAGGTCAGGTAGTAGTTAAATCAACAAATCTAAGTATTGCTTTTGGGTCTAAGTCTATCTTTTCCAATGTCAATATTACAATAGAAAGAGGTGAAAAGGTTGCTCTTCTCGGGAAAAACGGAGAGGGAAAGACTACGTTTATGAGGCTTATAACAAGCGATTTAAAGCCAACAAGCGGAGTTATTGAGATGGGGCATAATGTCTCATTGGGCTATTATGCCCAGAATCAGGAGGAGTTGCTGGACAAAAATGATACAGTTTTTGATACGCTTGACAAAGTTGCAACCGGTGAGATAAGAACAAAATTAAGGGATATTCTCGGAGCTTTTTTATTTAGGGGAGAGGATGTAGATAAGAGAGTTTCAGTACTGAGCGGTGGAGAGCGATCAAGGCTTGCAATGGCAAAACTGATTCTAAAACCATATAATTTTCTTGTTCTTGATGAGCCAACCAATCACATGGATATAAGATCCAAAGATATTCTTAAACAGGCCCTTCAGCGATATGACGGAACCCTGCTTCTTGTCTCTCATGATCGTGATTTTCTTGATGGTCTTGCAGACAAAATATATGAATTTAAAGATGGCTCAGTCAGAGAGCATTTGGGAGGTCTTGAGGAGTTTCTTTCAAGAAAGAGGATTGATACTCTTGATGAGCTTGAAAATTTAGAGTCAGGAAGTTTTACAGTTAAAACAGAGTCACAAAAGGTTAAGCAAGATAAAGCAGAGTCATCTGAGAGACCTCAAGAGAGTTATCAGAGGATGAAAGAGATTGAACGTGAGGCGAGGAGAGTGCGTGTGAAAATTGAAAAGTGCGAGGAGCGAATCTCCTCTTTTGAGAAAAGGGTTGGTGAGATAGAACTCATATTGTCCGGTAATCATAATAGTGTATCTTTGCCGGAGATCTTAAGTGAGTATGAAGATTGCAGACTTAAGCTTCAATCTGAGATGAAAGAGTGGGAGAGACTACATAACGAAGAGTAACTAATATAATGGAGCAGATATATAATGGATCAGACAGATAATTTTATTTTTGGTATTCACCCAATCCTTGAGGCGATAGAAGGTAATAAGAAAATTGAAAAAGTTCTTTTCAGACAAGGATTTGACGGACCTCAGTTTCATATGCTTCTGGATAAGCTAAGGGAGAAAAATATTCAGGTGCAGTTTGTTCCTTATGAAAAACTTAACGCTCTTACCAGGTCAAATCATCAGGGAGTAATTGCATTTATGGCCATAGTGGAGTATATCTCTCTTGAAGATTTAACAGAAAAAGCAGAGAAGAGTGGCACACCTCCACTTGTGCTGATTCTTGACGGGATAAGTGATATTAGGAATTTTGGTGCCATTGCTCGCTCTGCGGAGTGTGCTGGCGCCCAAGGCATTATTCTCCCTGCAAAAGGGAGTGCAGCCATAAATGCAGATTCGGTAAAGACTTCGGCAGGAGCATTAATGAGAATTCCTGTTTGCAAAGTGTCCAATATAAGAGAGGCGATATATTTTCTAAAACAGTGTGGTTACTCAGTTGTATCTGCCAGCGAAAGAGCATCCCAAAATATATATGAGGCAGATTTTAAAGGTGCTACCGCTATAATACTGGGTTCCGAAGAGAAAGGGGTCTCATCATCTGCTTTATCACTTTCTGATTCTCAGGTCAGGATTCCAATGAATGGATCAATTGGTTCTTTGAATGTATCTTCGGCAGCTGCTGTTATTTTATTTGAAGCGGTAAGGCAGAGGTTCGTCTGAATTCGGAGCATACAACAGCCGCAGCTATCGCAACATTAAGAGATTCACCCCCTTTCTCTTCCCGGGAGAACGAAGGGATATATAATTTTTTGTTCATCAAAGATTCAAGATCTCCGGATATTCCGGAAGACTCACTGCCTAAAACAACAACTCCTCCACAAGTGAGCTCCTCTGAGTAGATATTGCTACCACTGAGAAAAGTTCCGTACACGGGAATATCAGAGCAGTGCTTTGATATAAGGTAGTGCAGATCTGTTACCTGAACATTTACCCGGAACAGAGAACCCATAGTTGACTGTACAACCTTAGGATTATAAATATCAACACAATCAAGAGAACAGTAGAGTGATTTTACTCCAAACCACTCGCAGAGACGTATTATTGTCCCCATGTTTCCCGGATCTCTTATAGAGTCAAGAACAAGATATAGTTCATTTGAAACAGGAAGAGTAACCTCACTATCTTGAGGTTTTCTTACAATTGCCAATACAGGAGAGGGCGATGTCAGGTGAGATATTTTTGACATCATCTCCTCTCCAATCTCTTCCCGGTAAAAAACACTCTCAACAATCCAACCGGAATCGACTGCTTCTCTATATAGTTTTTCTCCCTCAACAATAAAGAGTCCGGATCTATCCCGCTCTCTCTTTTTATCAAGAGAGCGGATAAGTTTGATCTCTGATTTTGAGAGCGGCATCAGTAACCTAGAATTTTGAGCATAGATTTGTAAGTCTGCTCCTTACTGAAGAGTTTTGTATAATACTCTCCATTCTCATCGATATCTATTGTTATATGTTTAGGCGCAGGCTGGAGACAGTGCTGTATCCCTCCGAATCCGGCAATTGACTCTTGGTATGCACCGGTATGAAAAAATCCAAGATAGAGGGGTTCATCACCGTTTATTGTAGGGAGAAATATTGCATTAGCATGAGCTTCTGCGTTATAGTAGTCCTGACTATCGCATGTTAGACCACCGAGAAAGACACGCTGATATTCACTTTTCCATTTGTTAATAGGGAGGAGAATAAAGCGCTGCTTAATTCCCCAAGTATCCGGAAGAGTTGTCATAAAAGAGCTGTCAACCATATACCATCTCTCTCTGTCGTTCTGCTGTTTCTGATCCAGTACCTGATAAATTACCGCTCCGCTTTCTCCTACAGTAAAACTTCCAAATTCCGTGAAAATGTTTGGCTCAGGAATACCTCTCTGAGAACAAATACTTTTAATCTGTGCTATAACCTCCTCTGCCATATACTCATAGTCGTAATCAAAAGCCAGGGAATTTTTTATCGGAAATCCTCCACCTATGTTGAGTGAGTCTAAATCGGGACAGATGCTTTTTAAATCGCAATAAACAGATACGCACTTGGATAGCTCGTTCCAGTAATATGCGTTATCCCTGATTCCCGTATTGATAAAGAAGTGGAGCATCTTAAGAGAGAATTTTTTATTCTTCTTTATCTTATTTTCATAAAAAGGGATTACATCACTGTATCTTATTCCAAGTCTGGAGGTATAGAACTCAAATTTAGGTTCCTCTTCTGCAGCTATTCTCACTCCTATATTACATGGCTCCTTTATACATAAATCAAGTTCGTCAAACTCCTGCATATTATCTAGTACAGGGATAGTGTTTTTCCATCCGTTGTTTATTAGATTTGCAATGTTCTCAATGTAAATATCTTTTTTGAATCCGTTACATATTATATATAGTTCCTTAGTAACAATCTCCTGTTCGTGAAGAGATTCAATCAGATTTAAATCAAATGCAGATGATGTTTCAAGATGAATGTCATTCTTTAGTGCTTCCTGAATTACAAAAGAGAAGTGAGAGCTTTTGGTACAGTAGCAGTAGTGGTAATTACCTTTATAATCCACTTTTGCCATAGCAACATTAAACATACGTTTTGCTCTCTGTATCTGGGATGATATCTTGGGCAGATATGTTATTTTTAAAGGAGTGCCGTATTGCTCAATTATGTCCATTACAGGAATATCATGAAAGTAGAGTTCTCCATCCTCAACTTTGAATTCATCCTGAGGGAAATCGAATGACTGTTCAACTAAATCAATATACTTGTTCTTCATTGGTGTGATGTAAGTAGGTCAGATGTTAAAAAAAAATGTAATGTAAATAAGATAGATTCTAATTAAAGTGCAAATATATCTTTTTTTACTTTTTGAAAAAAACAAATCATTATAATTACTATTTTTGTATTTAAATTGATATCTGATGTACAGAGGTTCTCACCATATAAAATCATTTCTAGTAATCACGCTTTTCATTCTCTCTTTATACTCTTGCAGTACTGTAAGAGTTCTTAAGGATAACGAAAACTTATTGAAAGAGAATAAGATAGTTGTTTTAAACAGTAATGAAGTGAAACCAGGAGAGCTTACTCCGTATCTCAGACAACAGCCCAATAAATCTCTCTTTTTCGGTTGGAACCCGTTTCTGATGATTTACAATTGGAGTAGCGGTAAGGAAAATGGATGGGATAGATTTGTTAAAAAAGTTGGTCAGCAACCTGTTATACTAGACACAAATCTTCTAAACAGGAGCAGAGAGAACCTTGTAAATCATCTGACATCATTAGGATACTATAATTCAACGGTTTCTGATACAATTATAACTAAGAGAAAAAAGAGCCGGGTTTTTTATAAAGTTAGCATAGGTACAAGCTACAAGGTTACTAATATCTTATATGATATTAAAGATGATGCAATTAAAGAGATTATTGAGGCACATTACCCCGCCTCTTCTCTCTTTGTGGGAATGAGACTTTCCGAGAAATCTCTTGACAAGGAGAGTGAAAGAGTGACAAACATTCTTAGAGATAACGGCTATTATAATTTTACCAAAAATTTCTTCTTTTTTGAGGCAGACACTCTTAACACACTACAGGAGGCAGATCTCTACATAAGAGTGGATAATTATACGAGAAACGAAACTTTAAAGGATTCCAGACCTCATGAGGTATTCAGAATAAGAAAGATATCTCTATATCCAGATTACGATCCCATGATTAGCCGGGATGATTCACTAACCGTATACGATAAAGAGAGTATACAATCAGTTGATATCTATCGCAGAGGAGAGAGAACTATACGGTCATCTGTTCTTGGTAAGTTGAATACTTTACGTAAGGGAGATCTCTATAGCGAAAAGATGGCAAATATTACCTATAACCGTTTTGTAGGACTTCGCTATTTTTCCGGAGTTAACATTCAGTTCGACGAAGTTGTTGCAAACAGAGATAAGGATTTCAGAGAGGTTGACTGTATAATTAGATTGACTCCATCAAAGAGTCAGGGTTACAAATTTAATTTGGAAGCATCCAGTAACTCTAACAACCTCTTGGGGGTATCACCTGCAGTCTCATACTATCATAAAAACCTATTTAAGGGAGGAGAGTGGTTTACTCTTGGATTTATGGGTAATTTTCAATTTAAACTGAAAGATCCGATAAGATCTACAGAGCTTGGAATATCAACAGGAATTTCAATTCCGAGTTTCCTTCTTTTACCAGACTCTCTCTTTAAAAC
>JAUYTB010000038.1 GCA_030695305.1 Bacteroidales bacterium | reverse complement strand
AGGAACGCCAATCTTCCCACGGGCTGAGCAATAAACCCTTAGCACAAGTAGGGCAAACTCAGCCGCAAGGAGCGAACTTGTGAGCGGATGAGGATGGACGTTGCCCGTTGTGCTAAGGGGTTTATAAGCCCGTAACGTGTAAAAGTAGCGTTCCTGCTGTGAGAATCCAAATTTGCATGCAAGGTCCACAACCCTTGCCAAGGTGTCACATCAAAATGTCTTTTGTCATGTTGATTTTGGCTGTGGAGTTGTCTTTATCGTAGTCGAAGGTCATATCGCCTGTCTTTTTGCTTAGGAGGATGCTGTTTAGTTTGAACCAAACGACCATCTTTCCTACTAGCACACCGGAGAGGATATCGACAGTGAGGTCGCCGGAAGATTTTGGGACAATATTTATATTGGCATTGTTCTTTACCCTTATCTGATCGAAATAGATATCCTTACCATTTTGAGTCTGGATGGTGATAATCCCATTGTTGTTCTTGACAAAATTGATCATTCCCAAATTTTTATAGAGATTTGGGCAGCTCTTTTTAAAACCGGGATTGTACATGTCCAGAGTAGCACGGGCATCACTTCCCGAGAGAGTCGCACCCATATTCTTAACAAGAAGAATGGCAGCAAACAGACCGGCAATCCCTTTGTCGGTATTGTCGGAGACCAACGCATCGGTCTCCTTTTTTAGCAACTCGGGAGAGGCCGCAACACTTGCATAGCTCACAGTTGATACCTCCGGAGTAGAGGAGAATACACGATTAACAATCCCGTTATAGACAATCTTACCATCATTACCCGAGAATAGACCATAGCCATTGAACTCGACAGGAGCAATCGTTTTAGTGATTCCCATCTTAACACCGTTGGCACTCAAAACAGCACTGAAAGCCACAGGGGCACTCCCGGGAATTGTATCCAGATTCAGTTTGGTAATCCATCTGACAACACCACCCTTATTAATACAAGCAATAAAAGCGTCCTGACTGCCCGGAGCAGCGTTGATAGAAGAGCTTCCAAGAGTAAGGTTACCACGGAAAGATCCAGCCACATAGATATCGTCATTAAGCCCCCCGGCAACAGAGATCCCTACACTATTACCATCTGACTGCATAGGCAAAACCCACAAAGCATTACCATAATTGATCCTGCCAATGAACCCCCTGTTCAAAGAGCCGGCCGGAGGTAAAGCTCTCCCCCCAAAACTGGCACTACCTGTATAATAGCCTGTTAAGACAGACGATCCATCACTTAATGAGAGGTGATTACGTAGATTACTACCCGGATAACATCCATTATCCCGCGCCAAACTCCAAACCTTCTCCTCCCGTTCTCCCATACCCCTCCTGTTCTCAATAGGAATAACAACAGGAGAGCTCTCTCTAAACTGAGGCATAGCACTCCCCACAGGTGCACCCAAATAGGTAGGGTCCGTAATAACATAGCGACGGTTATTATAGGTCAGATAGTCACCCGGCACAATCTGAGAGAGGTTGACAGCAGCAGCCATATGCTCCGGGAATTCAACTCCAACTACATCTAATCCAAGCAGATCCCTTACAATATAGGAGAAAAAGACAGCCCTGTCCTCACAATCGGAGTAGGGGTAGAAGAGGATCTCCTCTGCAAAGAAGAATTTCTCATAACCAAACTGGTCAATATCAGTTTTATACTTAAAGGAGTTTTGTGCAAACGAGAGCAGAAACTCCACCGCCTCCCGCTCACTCATCTCAGAGATTACAGGCAGAAGCGAAGCCGCAATAGACTCCTTTGCCTGCATTGAGACAGCTGCATTAAAATAGACACCCATCTCCAGCTGAGGATAATCTCTGTAAAGATCTACAAGACCCTGATCGTAGTTTACCAAAATATTGTACTTCTTATTGTTATAATCGAACTCAAGATTTTTCCCGCTAACCTTACCACCCAGATTCATAGGAGAGTAGATATTGAAATCTATACTCTTATCTGCATTTGTATAGTCGGAATCGTAAGTGCGGATACTACGCCCCTCACCACCCGAAACAATATACAAAAACCTGTCACCCTCCTTCAAAAAATTGAGACCATAAACAGTGTTAAAAGATGGGAGCATAAGCAGAAGTTCACCCGACCCGTTAATCCCCACCCTCGCCCCGAAACCGGAGCGCACCATAAGAAACCATGTAGCAAGCAGCTCTCCGGTAGAGTCTCCCGGATACAACCCCTCTGCTACTCTCCTTACCATCAGATAGTAACTAAAATCGTTCAGATTCATCTCTACCCTTTTAGAAGCCAGCTGCTCTACTAGAGATGAGTACCTTGAGGCACTTGCCCGCTCCCAGTAAGAGGCAATTCCCCTCTCACTGTTTACCCCATAAACGCTAACCGCAAAGGCAGGGTCATAAGAGAGATAGAGAGGAACACCATAGAAGTTAACTCTCAGATTGGCTCGATCGTTAGAACGGTCGGGAGGGAGAGAGACAGGCATAGTGAGGGATGGTGCACCCTTAAAATATAGAGAGAGAGCCTCTTTGGATGGGGCAATAGCTGCACCCTTGACACTAACCGTCTTTCCAACAGTCTCAAATTTAGGCATATCAACCGGCTTAGGACGCTTGGGAGCCGAATTAGCCACAAATGCACTGTACGATTTCCACTCTTTGGCAAGATACTCTCTGTACTCTCTATCCTGCCTCTTTATATAAACATTTATCTCAGCTGCCATTTTGGAGATAATGGCCTCCTCCTCCTGAACAAACTTCCTGAAACTCTCCATCTCCTTTTTTCTGTACTCTTCATAAGTCTGACCTATAGCAATATAGCCAGATGAAGATGTCAAAAAAAGAGCCCAAATCAATATAAATAACTTTTTCATCTTTCCCCGGGATTAAGTTGATCGATTTTAACAACTGGGTAAAGCCGCTCCTTAAAAAGAGTCAGCTTCAAAACCTCCGCTTTTACAAAATTGCACTCTGCACTCCTGCTCAAATTGCGAATTCTATTTTTATGGGAATCAGTAACCTGACTAACAGTTGGATTTCCGTAATCGAGAACACCCGCAATCTGCCATAGAAGAGCCGAAACATAGGCAGGCCAAAGACCCTCAACTGTAGAGACACCGATAGCGCCATCGGGAGCTGCCCCAACAGCGCCATCGATAGCTGCCCCAACAGCGCCATCGTTAGCCGCCACTTGCTCTTGAGAGCTTCTCTGTGTGGCGTAGAAGTATTTTGAGTTCTCTCTTGCAGATACCTCTCCGTTAAACTCTCCGGATACCGTATACCACAAATTATTAATTGAATAGACCTCAAAATCCTCCCGATCTTGCATCTTTAAACCACCCTTTTGTGGATAAAAACGATATTTAGTTTTATAAACATGCTGACCTCGTTCTAAAGTATTCTCAATATGGTATAGAGAACACTCAAATCTATAGATACTCTTTGCAGACTCCTTTGAGTTGTTACCTCTAATAACTTCGGCAAAGAGAATAGTCTCACCGCTTGAGAGAGTGTAAGAGGAGAGAGGCCTTAAAGAGACCTCTCTGCTTAATTCACTCTCAATATAATACATCTCTTCGTATCGTGAAACAACCAAAGAGGATTTAGCTCCGGCAGATGTAAAGTAATCGGAAACCATACTAACCTTAACTCTCTCCCGGAGAGAGGCAACAATATAGGCCCTGAGTAACGCCTCCCTTCTTCCAGTAACAGAGTCCCGCCCGGGGTCTGATACTCCAATAACCAAGGCATTATCACCAGATAGCGGAGAGCAGAATTCCTTAGGTAGCAGAGACTTGACCGTTGTAGGAATCTGCATATACTCTCCGCCGGCAGGCGACTTATTCGTAGTTGAGGTTGGCCTTCTCTCCTGTGGGTTAACTGTAAAAACAGAGCTGAAAAGAGAGATTAGGGACCAAAGAAAAAATAGCGAAAAGCTTCTCATGGCCTAAAAATTTGTATGCCAAATAGTGGCAAAAGTGTGCTATCTGTTCCCCAATTTACTCATCTCCTCCTCAAAGGTCTTTTTGAATTTCTCATAGTCATAATCTACCTTAAGAAACTCATCTCTAGAGAACCTGTTGTTAATAGATGTAAGAATCTCAGGACCACCCAACTCAACACAAAGATAGGTCTTGTAGTTGCCATCTTTTGTTTTGGTCATCTGCTCACATACAGTTCTTGTACCAATAAGTACCTGACTTACAACCTCACGGGTAAGACCCTCGTAGCGATTGCTAAGATCCTCCTTATTGTTGTGAATAGAGGATTTTACATAATTATCAATAACGCTCTTAACTGTTGTCTCTATCTGAGAAGCAAGACCAGCCCTCGCCTCACTCATCGCTTTCTTCTTAGATGTCATCTGATCCATACTTGTACCGATAGCTGTAAAACGAAGAGCAGTAGCATCGCTCAGATATTGAGGACCACTGCAATACATCTCAACAACTTTTTCATCGGAAACAGCTGCCTTAGGAGCTCCGCATGAAGATAGAGTAACGGCAACCATTGCCACCACTGCTACTGACATTAAAACTTTAGTAATTTTTTTCATAATATTAAGTATTAAAGGTTGATTTTAAATTTTTGAGCAGATATTTTAGTTTAAGAATTGAGTACTAAGGTTGATTTTAAATTTTTTGAGCAGATTTTAATTTTTTACCAATCTGTATTATATGAGTGGTTATAGATTCTGTAGGTGCCGGTCTCGCCGGTTGAGTTGTTGATGTAGTAGATAAAGCCATTCATCTGTATAATAGTTTTTCCGAGAGAGGAGCTCTGGGCGGCATTTATCGCCCTCTCTATGTTTAATTCCAGAGTATGAACCCCCTTGCCTGCGAAGCTTCTGTTTATATTATCAACAACAACCTGAGGTAACCCCTTAAACTCAAGAATCACCTTAGTTACAGTAAAAGGTGCATCCGTTTTAGAGGAGATAGTAAGATCTGCAATAAACCTCTCCACAACATCACCCTCCATCTGCTCTTTACGGAAACCTATGGCCTGGCTCATAAATATATCTACTTTAGTCTGTAAAATGTCGAAATAGAAGAGCTTCTCAACACTGTTGGTTCCAAAGCGGTACCTTACAGCCACACTGTTTTTTAGGTCGGGATAACACTCTGAGTAGTCATATTTTACCGTCCAGACCCCCTTATCCTGATTGCTGCCGAGAATTGTGGCACTCTCACTGCGGATAGTCGGTTTTTTGACGGTGGTAATCACCCTGTGGCCAAGTTTCAAAACATACCTTACATTTCCAAGGGTGCTTCCTGCATCAGTAATCTCTACAGAGGCAAGCATACCATTATAACGTTTGATAGCCAGGTTTGCCAGATCTTTACGCCCATCGGGAAAATAGTCTGCCAGAATCCTTAACTCCCCAATTAGCGATTCAATCTCCTCTATACTAGATGGATAGTAATTCTCAGAGGTGAGACGTTCCAACTTGGCAGTGAGCTCCTCGTCCCGCAACTTGAACTCAAAAGCAAGACGATTCATATCCACAACCGGGAATGGGTAGCGGATATGGTAGGCGTAGCGGATAGTTCCATCTCTGCTCCTTAGCTTCTCCCAGGAGTAGCCCTCTGCCTGAGCAAGCGAAATGCCCTGCAGAAAAGGAACTTTTGCAGATTCCGATGTGGTGTTGGAGGAGAAGCTCTCCAAAAAGAGAAGAACACTACTCCTGTTGGTAACCTCCTCTGTGCGGATATTTGTTTGAGTCCGTACATTGACAGCAACCGCCTCCACAATGCTCTCTTTTATCATCATCAACGCCTGCTGACGGGCAAGGTCAATGGTAGCCCCGGTACCTACAACAATAATGTAGTCCTTCTCAAGAGCATTAACCCATTTAGGGCGCGAACCGCTCTTTTCAATTACACTCTCCTGACCCTGCAAAATTGCGGGGATAAGGAGCATTATCAGTAAAAGCTTTTTCATAACTAGTATCTGTAACGGTTATATAGCCATCCCCAGTTATAGTTGTATCTGCCCCAATAGGTTGCATGAGCCCAGGCAACAGCCACATCCCTCTTGGCCCTGATTGTAAGGCGCTCTGTTTCAACCGCATCATCATAACGCTTCATCTTATAGTTCCAAACGTTGGCACCATCTGCAATCATCTTGCGGGTGATTTGGTCGGTAAGATTTACAGCGTCGTTGTAACAGGCCATATCGGGAGTAATCTTGGAGAGATTTGCAGCAGCCAGGTCGGCATCCATATTTGCCCAGGCTGCCCTGGCGGCAGAGAGGTATTGAGTACACTTGTAGTTCGCATACTCCTTGTAGATTTCGGTAGAGAGATCCATCGATTTATCGTAGCACTCCCTGCAGACATCGGGGATACTCATAAGGTTAAAGAGCGCCTCCTCGTACCTCTTCTGCCCCGCCAATGCCTGCGCCTCTTTGATTATAGCATCGCACTTAGAGTTGTAGTACTCAATAATTTTATTCTTACCGTTCTCAATAAAACCCTTGAACTGGCCGGCCCTTACATTAATATTTCTTATACCGGAGATATAGGCCTTATCTTCTGTCTGACCAACCCCCTTTGCCGCTATTGTGCTCTGGGTAAAGATAGTCTGACCTACAGCATCCACAATATAAAATGTAATCTCCATATTTAGAGCAATCATCGGTGGTGCCGTAGGTGTAATATCTTTTGTGAGAATGTTAACCATAGGGACGATACAAAAACGGGGATCCACTCCGCCGGCCCCAAGGCCATTGATTGTGGCAATCTGCATCATCTTGTTCTCCAGAAGCTGTGCAGCTCCTGCAGGGACATTCTCGGCCATCTCGGGAACCATAACAGCAAGAGCAACTCTGCCGATATCGTCCGTTTTGCCCAACGTATTCTGTGCCTGTGCTGTAATAAGAGCAGTAAGCATAAGCAACAGCATGACTATTTTTTTCATTTTAAAAAGATTTTCCGATTATTAATTTTATATCTATTTCTCACCCACAATTAGCCACGCTTCGCCAAGACCCCTTAAGTAGAGTTTGGACTCAATCTGACATTTGTCGTTAAGATATTTACGTAATTCACTTACAAAACTTCTTGTATCTACAGCTCTCTCCCTTCCCCCCTGAAGTCTCATAACAGGAATTCTCACCTGCTCCAGTCTCATCTGATTCTCCGTTGCATCGGAGAGGTTGAAGCGACCCTTTACACAATTATCTGCAAACCAATCCTCTATAATAAATGAAAGTTCACGGGTACCCGCTCCGTCATCAAACTCACTCTCAAGATTATCGCCCCAGTTAGAGAAGACCTTAACCAGGACTTTAACCTCTCTTCCGTTGTCGAACAGATCGTCAAAGTGCCTCATCAGACCTGCGTTAAAACCATCCATCTGACTAAGAACCGCCTCTTCTAACAGAATCTCGGGAGTGGCTGCAGTAGAGGGTTTGCCGGCTCCTGCAACTCCGGAGACCTGTTTTGCTGTGTAAGCATCCAGTCCTCTCAGGTTGAAAACTATATACTTAGATGGCCCCTGCATCTTAATATCAAAATCCAGATCCAAAATTATATCTGCCTTTGCCACCCTCTTGAGTGCATCAATCGGGCTCTCTGCCATCTCCGAACCGGAAGATGAGCTGGTTAGCATGGCGCTCTCTGCACCCTCCTGCATAAGATTTCTCATCTCGGCCTCAAGGTCCTTGAGGGGGAAGCCCCTATCTGCCATCATCTGCCCCATCTTGGTGATTACCAGACGAAGATTGGCGTCGTTCTGCATTGCAGCCCTATAGTCCGGAAGGGTGATTGTCATCCCCTGATTGGCAAAACTCATTTTATAGCCCCTGCTAATACAGTACTGGTCGCTCGGGATAACCATAATGGTTGGTTTTTTTGCCTGACCGGATAATAGTATCGATGATAGTATTAAAATTGAAGTAATTACAGTTTTTTTCATAGTTTAACTCTTTGTTTTATATTTAGAATCTAGAATCCAATCTTCTTGCTATACCGTTGGCTTCCAGCTCACGACGGAGTGCATCGTACATAACCTGAGCATAAATTGCAACCTTGTACCCCTTCTTGATCTTAAGTCTGTCCGGCCCTGCAGGGTCGGCATCATTTGTCTGTACAATGTATTGCAGATACTTACCTCCAACCGCAAAGAACCTCTCAAAGTAATCGGCATGCGTTACTTCAGCTCCGGAGTCGCCGCAGATAGGAGGGGTAGGGGCAGATCCTCCTCCGCCGGGAAGCCCCTTAAAGATACAGGCAGCAACCGCATTCGCCTTTGCATCCATAACTGCCTCTCCAACATTTTTACCGTAACCCCACACTTTAAATACCTTGGTTCCATCCTGACCAACCCCAACAGGGCTGATTTCGTAGTTGTACTGACTATTGAATAGAATCTTTCGCTCTCTACGGGTTTGTGCCTGCAGAGGATTAGATATCAATAAAATTAGTGTAAGTAGTGTTAATATTTTAATAATCTTTTTCATACGTATTATTATTAATTGCTGTAATTAGAGTTTTTTGCTGTAATTAGAATCCGAGTTTTAGACCTCCGATAAACGACAAACCGCTTCTGTCAGTAAACTTAGAGTCCCAGTCACCAATATCAAGACCATTAGCATCCTTACCGCTTCCGGTGATATAGTATCCCGCACCTCCAAAGATTTGGATATTGTGCTTTATGTTTATGTTAAGAGTAGCACCTCCCTTATAATAGACGGTCGAGAGCTTTAGATCGTTAGGATTTTTTGTCTCCTCAATTCCGAGACTGATGTAAGGTCTCAATTCACTGTTGCGAGTAAGTTGAAGACCTTTTGCAACGCCGACTCCGTAGCGGGTGAATTTGTAGTCAAACCCGTAGTTCTTAGATTCATATCCGCCCTCAAGAAGCACAAAAAGAGCCCTTGAGCCAATATACCGACCCAACCTTAAATCAAGACGACCGTAAATACCGCCAATCTCTCCAACCTCAAATCCAACAGATAGTTCTGCTCCAAAATCATTCTTCTGCTGGAGAAGATACCCTGTCTCCATCTTTCTTCCGGAAGTTTGATAAAATTCTGTGGTAGGAGACTTACCTGTAGCAACATGAACATTATCTGCAATCTTCTTGGTTGCACGAATAACTCCCCTAAACTTCTGTTGGGTAATATCTCTCTCCTGGTCGTAAACATACTCATATGCAAAATAGCGGTTATCTGTCTTTATCCCCTCTTTCTTCCCAATTTTAGCCCTGATAGGCCTTACTGCAAAAATTGAGGTCACAACCTTAAAGTGCTCAACACCCATCTCCAGGTTGTAAAGAACCTCGTCGTAGCTCTTTTGAAGAACGGCAGCCATCAACTCATCCTCTGTTCTTGGTTTTTTACTCCCCAAAACATTAATTGTGCTGCTTTTTGTGGACTCCGACTCTGTAGCCGAGAGCATTACATTTTTGACAAACACAACCGGAATCTCTAATTTTTTGAGAGCAGCTCTTTTATCTGCCTTAACCGCAGGAGTATCATCCTCATAAATCCAGTTATCGTAAATCAAATTCTGAATCCCCTCGTTGTAGTCAATCTTATAAAGATAGGCCTGGAAACCGCTCTTCCATCCGCGGGAGTCCTTAACATTCGCCTCCTGCATGGTCTTAATATCGTAATAATCAATTACAACAATATAGCTCCTGTCTATAAGTCTGTTACCATAATCTTCCAGCTGTGCATTTCCCCTTTTTGTGGTTTTTGACTGCAGATAGGCCTCATCTGTAGCGTTGAACATCCCCCTTGAGTGAATCAGATCCAGAGTCATCATTCCATCACTATTCATTGAGTACCACTTTGCAACAATATCATTTGCAACTCTTTTCTTCTGTATTGCCTCAAGAATCAATTGTGCCTTATTAAAGCCGATATAATCTTTGGCATAAGGCGCAGGAATAAAAAAGTTAGGAAGATTGTTATTGTAGAACTTATCCGAAAATGCAATCTTTCCAACATTATTTCTTACAAAATTGAAGTGATTAGCAGACGGATAATCCAGAACAAGATAAGTTAGAGAGCTCCTGTCATAAGTAGAAGGAACCTTCAATGCGCTGCCTACAACATCCTGAGCAGCAGCTACTCCAATCAAGCAGATTAGAGAAGCAAATAACAACAGAAATTTTTTCATGGTTAGTTTAAGTGTTTTCAGTTTATAGTTTAGCCGGTTAAGCCAGATAGCGTTCTCTTTTTTTTGTATACAGATACCAACCCTCCGTTAAAGCTGCCGAATACGCTGAATGCAGATAGCGTGCTCTTTTTTTAGTATACAGGTATTTATAAATTCAATAAAATCAAACTATTTATAGTTGAGTTAAGTTAAGTTGGGATAACATATGTACAGATAAGTACTGTTGAGTTTTATCTCAGAAAAAATCCAAGCACTACATTTAACTAAATTTAGTTAAATAATTAGAATCCAATTAAATATTATAATAAAAGAGAATTCATTAGAAAAATTACATCTTAAAATTACCATCTCAATGCATTCTATAATCAAGATAATGCATCCGCCCGAAATTTAAATTCACTTTAAATTTACTAAAAAATCATTTATCCACTAAAAAAACATATCTATTGACTTTTTTTTTATTTCTAAATCGTATATTTTACGATGTGGTGATACCTTGGCAAGGGTTGTGGACCTTGCATGCAAATGTGGATTCCCACAGCAGGAACTCTTTTCTTACACGTTACGGGCTTATAAACCCTTTGC
>JAUYTB010000035.1 GCA_030695305.1 Bacteroidales bacterium | reverse complement strand
CTTTTAACAACCTTAATTTCTGACATTAATCTTAGAGTTGTTCTGTATTTCTGCGCTTTTTTCGAATAATCGGGATCAGCCGGACCCGAAGGTTTTGGTAGAATATAGACGGCACCGGCTTCTAACTCCTTTATAGCAAGTTCCATATCCTGACTTTTATAGATATTGCTTACGATTACGATAGGGACCGGATTTGTTTGCATTATTTGACGTGTTGCCTCAATCCCGTCCATAACAGGCATTAGAAGGTCCATACTAATAACATCCGGATTATGTATAGCGGAAAATTTGACAGCCTCAATTCCATTTGACGCAATGGCAACTACTTCAAAATCACCAGATTCATCTAAAATTCTTTTCAGAATTTTTTGGATCATTGGCGAGTCTTCAACAATCAGAACTCGGATTGTCTCTCTTTTTTTACCAAAGTTTTCCGACATATTAATATAATAATTTAGATAAATCTCCTTATCGTTTCAATTAAATTACTCTTTTCAAAACTGCTCTTAATTATATAGGCATCAGCTCCTGCCTCCATTCCACGTTTCATATCCCCGGCACTCTCCAGAGCTGTTACCAGAATTACCGGAATATCAGAATTTTCCTTTTTTTGACGTACTTTTTTTGTTAAATCAAAACCATTCATCCTTGGCATCTCTATATCAGAAACTATAAGATCGAAGTTTTCGCTTTCCAGTTTACTAAAGGCATCCAAACCATCCACGGCAGTCATAACATCATAGCCGGCACTCTCTACAAAATTCTTAAGCATAGATCTGATTGTGAGAGAGTCTTCAACTATTAGAACTCTTTTTTGATTATCTGGCAGATTATCTTGAGTTGATAGTGTTTGGAAACGTTCATATGACTCACTCTTTTCCGATGTGCTTTCAATTAATTCATTAACATTAACAACAGGAACTATTCTACCATTCTCAATTATAGTTACACCTGCAATATTACGTACATATTTTAGCTGAGGACCCATATCCTTCACAATCCCTTCATACTCTCCAACAATCTTATCAGTTATAAATGCCACTCTTTTATTGTTGTTTGTGAGGATGAGAAGAGTAATTGTTTCTCTTTCATTTCTCACTCCCACATTCTTCTCTATTCCCAAAACTGTGGATAATCTTACAACCCCGAGAGTCTCTCCTGTAACACACTTAATGACGCTCTTATCTCCTATATTACCAATCATATCCTTAGAGACTCTTACCGCCTTCTCTACATAAACTGACGGAATCATCAGCGATCTGCCATCTGACTCTACAAGTACCCCACGGAAAGTGGAAATTGTCTGAGGAAGAGTGATTGTAAAGCTGCTCCCTTTACCCTCCTCGGTTGTAACCTCAATTGATCCACCCATATTGGAGATCTTCTCTGCAACAATTGACATCCCCAGTCCTCTTCCTGAGATATCTGTAACAAACTTTTTTGACGAGACTCCAGATTTGAAAATCAAAGAGATAATATCATCCTTAGACATATTATCTGCATTTGCAGCTCCCAACACTCCGTTCTTGATGGCTGAGTTAAGTACATTGTCGAGATTGATCCCTGCTCCATCATCCGATATTGTTATTCTAACCTTTCTGTCAATGAGTTTCTCTATAAGAATATCTATTCTGCCAGTAAGCTCTTTTCCTGAGTCAACCCTCTCCTGTGGTGTCTCAATGCCGTGATCGATACAGTTTCTTATAAGATGAATAAGAGGGTCTTTAAGATCTTCCAGGATTCTTCTGTCAATTTCGGTCTCCTCTCCTTTGATATTGAATGAGATCTCCTTTGAGTACTCTCGTGAAAGATCTCTAACCATTTTGGGCACTATCCGGAACAGAGTTGAGAAATTGGAAAGAAGAGTCTCTCTTATGTTTATTATAAGATCATCTATCATTCGTGAAGAGACTTTCTGAAAAGAGATAAGGTCTTTAATCAGGTTGTAAAGCTCTTCGTCTTTATGTTTAACATGTATATTTTCCAAACATCTTCTGTAGTAGTCCAGAGTTGTTTTTATTGCAATAAAATCTTCACTCTCAGATAGTATTTGGTGCAGATGACCTGTTGGTATCCTAACAGAATAGAGATCGTGTTTCTCAATCTCCCTGTCATGTATCTCGACCTCTTTTTCTCCGGAATTTTCTGAACCTCCATTTATGTCAGTCACTTCTGATTCGCTACTCTCCTGGTGTAAACTCTCCTGCTGGTTGCCTCTGCTACTGTTTTTAGTTTCCGGACCAGTTGTAGATTTGTTTTGTTGTAAAGAGAGTTTTACAATGTATTCAAGATTCTTTATGGTTGAGTTTGCGCTTACCTTAATTTGTTTGTTATCACTAAGATTATCTATTAAAATCTTAAGGACATCCAATGCCTTATGTAGAATATCAAGTAGTTGAGAAGATAAAGTAATCTCCCCCTTTTTAAGATATCCAAAAATAGATTCAAGAGTTGAGCACAACCTCTCAATTTCGGGAAGATTAACTGCTCGTGCCGCACCTTTAAGACTATGTGTATCACGGTATACCCTCTCAATAATATCCTGCCTCTTTATAGCAGTATCGTTTTTCTCAAGATCTAAAAGACCCTTAACTATTGACTCATAGTGCTCAATAGATTCAACCCTAAAGTCATTTAGTAACTCCTTGAGGAAACTGTCGTTGTCATAATTATTGAGCATACTCTTTGTAAAAAAGTTTAATTAGAGTCTTTAACTAGAGATCATATTTAATTAGAATCTTCTTTAATGTCTGACCAAGGTTATGTATCTCCTGGGTTGCACTTTGAGCCTGTTGCATTCCGTTTACATTCTGCTCACTTGCTTTTTTAATATTCTCCATAGCAGGTACAATCTGATCCATTCCTGCCATCTGCTGGTGATTGGAAGATGAGATCTGTAATGAGACTTCACCTGACTCCTCAATATTCTCGGCCAATATATCTATAACCTCTCCGCTTTGCATCACCAGCTCCTTTCCTGCTTCAACCGTTTTGGTTGCCTCATCTGTTGCCTCCACAGCGTTCTCTACAGATTTATTGACTTGATGAAGTATCTCTTTTACCTGTATTGTAGCACGTTTGGACTGATCTGCAAGGTTTCTTATCTCCTGAGCAACAACAGTAAACCCTCTACCGTGCTCTCCGGCTTTTGCCGCCTCTATTGCTGCATTTACGGCCAAAAGATTTGACTGGTCGGCAATATCTGATACTGTAGAGGTTATCTCCCCAATTCTTCTGTTCTGTTCTGAGAGTTTTACTACTGTATCTGATATCTTCTTCATATGATAATCTATCTTCTCCATTCCTGTTATAACCTCATCCAGTGAGTTCTTACCTTTCTCGGCTGAATTGCTTACTTTTTGCGAACTCTCAATTAGAGATTTTGCTTTTTGATTAGACATGGTTGCAGTCTGTCTCACCTCTTCTATAGTAGTAGTAGTCTCAGATACTGCTGCTGCAGTTTCAGATGCTCCTGCAGATATCTCTGTTATTGTAGTAAGTATATTAGACGAAGAGTAAGCAAGAATCTCGATTCCCGATCTGATCTCTGCTGTTATTTTTCTGATCATCCTTATAATAAAGATAGATAGTAGTAAAATCAGAAGTGAGATTGCTGAGCCAAATAGTAAAATCTGAAATGAGAGTCTGTTCTTAAGCTCTTTATTGATTTTAATATAGTTGCTACGTATTTTTTGTATACTGTTTTCAAGGTTTAAACTGGAACTCCTTATTTTATCGTAACAGATATTCTGCTCGTTTTTTATGAATGCGTATGCCTCATCTCTCTTTCCCGAATTTAATAATTCGATATAAGTCAGTCTGTTATCAAGATATTTATGAATATTTGATAAGATCTCTTTATACTCATTATCTCCATCCATATATTTAAATACAACTTCTTCAATGGATAGACTTCTTGATAGCAGCTCTCTCTCTTTGATGATAATACTCTCTTTAATATTTTTCAACTCAGAGGCCTCTTTCTCAATAAACAGATAAAGAGATAGCGATCTAATTCTGTTAAGATCAGATCTTAAAGAGGTGATTTCATTTGTTGTAATATCCAATTCTTGTACAACAAGGTTAGCTCTGTCCAGAGATCTTATGTTATTATAGGTAAGAGTTATTGCTGAGAATGTTGATATCAGCACAATTGCAAAACCCACTATAAGTTTGCCTCTTGTCTTTAATTTTAATCGTCTTTTCATTATCTACTTAATTATTATTTCCTGACTTGTTAACAGTTTTTCTGCATCAAGCATTATGACACCGTCCGGAAAGATTCCGGTGATATATGCAGATAGATGCTGTTCAATTGTATCCGGAGGGGGCATTATCTCTGCAAGATCTTTTTTCAGGATCCCTGTTATTGAGTCTGCAATTATCCCAAAATAGTTATCCTTGTTAGAGATTATTATGAATTTATTCAACTCGGTTAGCCCTCTCTCTTTCATTTTAAATAGGGTGCGTAAATTTATAAGTGAGACTATCCGGCCTCTGTGAATGATTACCCCTGAGACAAAAGAGGGGGCACCCGGGATAGGCGTTATCTCCCGTATAAAATGAACCTCAGATGCATATCTGCTCTCAATGGCAAATCTCTGCTTTAAAAGTGTGAACTCAAGAGTATCTGCGGGCTCTGCCATAGAACCTCCACTCTCTTTAATAATTAAAGCGTTCCTGACAGCTCTCTCTTTTAGTATCTCCCTATCACTCTTGACCATTGGCCTGATTATATTAAACCTTTTGTTCTATTAACTATAACTCTCGTATGAGAGACTTAACCATTTCAAAAAATCTGGCACATGTTAACCCTCCGGAATCGGGTACTATATCATCTTCATTCATTTTACTCAATATATTGAGAACGTTATTGTAGTATCTTCTTGCGCTCTCCCTCTCTCTCTCAATCTTCATAATATTGCCTAACAAAAGATGTGAAAAGAGGTGTCCGGGATTAATATATATTCCTCTTTTTAAAGCACCGATTGCACCTGATATATTACTCTTCTCCATTAAGAGAGTGCCATAAAGATAATAAATATCTTCGCTGTCTATACCGGATTTGATGATTTTATCAATACTCTCTTCTGCCTTTGCATACTCACCTGTATTTGCGTGGCATTTTGCCAAAAGATACAATGAGCGATCAATCATTTTATTATTTTTGAGATTATCCTCACATAACTCGATACACTTGGTATATTCACCCGATAAGTAGAGAGTCTCGGGGTCAAAATCTATCTTAACCCCCTTTTTTTGCTCTACTGACCTGATTTCTGTTTTTTTTGTAATATTAATCTTCCTTTTTTGGGGAATTTCCGGGCTCTTTTCTGATAAGTGAATCTCTCTTCTCTTTTGTTTTGATAATATTTTACTGCCGGATAATCTTTTTACATAAAAGATTCCCCCATCACATAAGATTTTTTCAAAAAGAGAAAAATAGTCATCATTCAACTCTACTTGACTGGTTATTAAGAAACCGTTATCTGCAAGAGAGTTGTATAGCTTGGAGGAGACTTTATTTATAATATCAGGCGAGAAGTACATAAGGACATTTCTGCAGAAAATTGCATCCAGCCCCCCCGGAACATTGGGATAACTCTCTGTAGCCAGATTAAGATACCCGAAAGATACCATCTTAACAATATCATCAGATATCTTCCATCCGCCCTTTTTCTTAGTAAAGTACCTCTCTCTCAGTTCTGAGGGAGTCTCCCTAAATGACCATTCGGAGTATATGCCTTCATGGGCTTTTTTTATTGCCTTATGGCTGATATCTGTTGCTATAATCTTTATCCGATCTGTCAAATCCGGAAAATGCTCTTTTATAAGCATAGCAATAGTAAATGGCTCCTCTCCGGAGCTGCACCCTGCGCTCCATATTGAAAGAGTTCCGGATTTAGCCGAGAGTATTGGCAATACTTTGTTTATAAAGAATGATATAGCCGGTTTTTCTCTAAAAAAGTATGTCTCATTAATTGTCAATGAAGATGTTAGTGACTCAGTTACCAAATCGGGTAT
>JAUYTB010000034.1 GCA_030695305.1 Bacteroidales bacterium | reverse complement strand
GCAAAGTCTCAAAACGCTTGACTATAGGCGGATCGTTTCAATTCTCCAATCAGAAGCAGAGTGGTCACCAGGATGGACAGGCAAAAGATAACCTCTTTTATTTGTGGAAAGTTCACCTGACTCCTCGATGGCCATTTAAATATGCATCAGACGGATCTTACTGGATGCAGTATTATGATGGAGCAACAAGAGTAAACCCAGTTCCTCAGTGGCACCTGCAGCTCAATGATGCAACGCAGATGAGGGTTCTGCTTAAAGGATGGGCAGATCTTCAACTTACAGATGATATCAAGATCAAGAGTGTGGTGGGGGCAGATTACCTTAAAAGTCACGATAGGTTTGGATGGTTATACGGACACATTAACTTTACAGCATATGGAAACGGTTACGCATCCGACAGATATCGTAATGTTGACAGAATTGTAAGCTCCACAACTGCCAATTTCAACAAATCTATCGGAGATCATAATGTTGCAGTTATGGCAGGATGGGAGGCAGAGAAGGAGGATTTTCTCCACACAAGACTTGAGAAGATAGATTTTACTAACTTCGGGGCAACAGAGTCTGCCCTTGCAAATACCTTCCGCTCCGGATTTACATTCAGAAGTGCTTCAAATCTGCTTTCCGCTTTAAGCAACCTGAGTTATGACTATAAATCCAAATACTATCTCTCCGGATCTTATCGTCTTGATGGCTCTTCGCGTCTTGGGCCGGACAGCAGATGGGGTAACTTCTGGTCGGTTGCCGGATCGTGGCGATTGAGCAATGAGCCGTTTTTAAGCAATGTTTTATGGATAAATGAGCTTAAGTTACGCGGCTCGTTTGGAACAAGCGGAACTTTGCCGTCTAACTACTACGGTTATATGGCTGTCTTCAGTTATGGTGTTTACGGAAACGAGGGTGCAGGTTACCCTTCGAATCTTGCCAATGCCGATCTTACATGGGAGAAGAACAAAAACTGGAATATTGCAATTGATGCAAGACTATTCGATAAGGTGGACATCGTAGCCGAGTACTATAACAAGACAACAGAAGATCTTCTTTTGAATGCTTCGGTACCATCAACAACAGGCTTTACATCGGCACTCTCTAATATTGGCTCGATGCTCAACAGGGGCTTAGAACTCTCTGCCAATGTAGATATTATAAAGAAGAACGATATGACACTGACCTTAGGGTTAAATTGGGCAAAACTTCACAATGAGATTCTTGCTCTTGCAAATGAGGGCGAACAGATAGTAACCAGACCACATATCTGGAAAGCAGGCTACTCATATGTTCAGTACTATACCAGAGAGTATTACGGGGCAGACCCTCAAACTGGGGCCCCAATGTATTACTCCAATGCCACACTGCCTGACGGTTCCAGGGACAGAACTTTGGTAGGTAGGGCACAGGCCTCATCTACAATTCTGGAGGGGATGACAGCGATTCCAAAAGGATTTGGCGGTTTTAATGCAACTTTTGCATGGAAATCACTTACAGCATCAATGGCGTGGTCCTA